>NZ_JBHTKK010000007.1:0-139446 GCF_042675985.1 Oceanobacillus locisalsi | reverse complement strand
CGGTTTTAATGGGGTGAGTAAGCGCAACCCCAGGACGTTGCGTTCTTAGTCTGCCATGGGGACGGCTTCAGCTAACTTGAAAAGAAACCCGCTTTTCAAGTGGATCTTCAGCTCGCCCTGTTCCCACAGGAGTCTCCGTGTTTTCCTCCGCTAGTTATTATGCTTAATCCTAAAATAAATAACTTCATTGTTTAAGCACAAAAGACAGGTTTATTAGTTCAATTTATGTAAAAATAAATTTTTGGATGAAATGTGAAAATAATATCAGGAATTTTGTTTGTATAATAGGGAATGATGAAATATTTTTAGGTAATAAATATGAACTTTTTCTATAATTTTATATTTTCGATACATATTTTCTGTTTTTCTCCCGATATAGAATATAGATAAGGAGAGATGGAAATGAAAAGAATATTTAAAGCTAAAGGAATACGGTTTAAGTTAGTATTATCTTTTTTCCTCATTTTACTCGTACCGGGGGCTATCATAGCTGCCATGTCGTACATCAGCTCATCCGATACGATAGAGGAACAGACGAAGGAGCAGGTGCAGAGGCTGACTGCAGTGATGGATCAAACCGTTAATAATACGTTTGCATTGAAGCAGAACGATATAGAGGTTTTGTCGAATGTGATTACAGAAGATGTCATAGAAGACACCGATGACTTAGAGCGAAGAATGTCTGAATATATTGAGATGCATGCAGAAGCACCGGAAATTTATCTTGCGACGACCACAGGAGATTACTATATGCAGCCGGAGTTAGAAATGGAAGAAGGATACGATCCCAGAGAACGTGATTGGTATCAAGATGCGATGGAGAATCCGGGAGAAGTGATTATATCGGATCCTTATGTGACTGCAAGCGGCAATGGACAGCTGGCAGTAAGTGTTGCTAAAGCATTGGAAGATGGATCGGGAGCGATCGGTCTTGATGTATCCATTGATTTTATTCAGCAGCTGGTATCAGAGATGAACGTAGGTGAAAACGGCTATGCCCTTTTATTGGATAATAATCAGAACTTTATATATCATCCGGAGATAGAAGGCGGGGAACAAGCGGAAGAATCGTTTTATCAAAAGATGTATGAACAAGAAAATGGAACGTTTAATTATGACTACAATGACACGTCAAAAATAATGGTATTTGAAACCAATGATACGACAGGCTGGAAATTAGGAGGAACGATTGACTACAGTGAAGTGCTTGCCGAGGCGAAAACAATCTCTACACCGGTTACCATTGTTCTGGCCCTTACCGTCGTTATCGGGACAGGTATTATTTTACTTCTTATCCGTTCCGTTATCCGTCCGATTAAGGAATTAAAAGCCAAAGCTGAAACAATCAGCAGCGGAGATTTAACACAAACCATTGAAGTGAAGACGAAAGATGAAATCGGCGAGTTAGGCACTGCTTTTAATGATATGCAAAACAGCTTAAAAGGATTGATTCAAGATGTTGAATGGAACGCACAGCAAGTCGCTGCCTCAGCACAGGAATTAACAGCCAACGCCGATCAAATGACAAGTTCGTCGGAACAAGTATCATTGGCTGTTCAAGAAGTATCATCCAGCTCGGAAACACAGCTGAACGGAACAGAAGACAGTGCCAATGCTTTAGAAGAAGTATCCACTGGTGTCGGTAAAATTGTCGACAGCGCATCTGAGGTAACCGAATTGGTAAATCATATGAGTGACCAGGCAGAAGTCGGCGGAGAAGCTGTTACGGATACATTAAATCAAATGACGTCCATTCAATCTTCTGTGGATAATACAAATGTCAACATTACTTCCTTAACAGAGCGTTCGAATGAAGTAAGTACGATTCTAAAAGTTATCACCGATATATCTGAACAGACGAATTTATTGGCGCTGAATGCAGCAATAGAAGCGGCCCGTGCCGGCGAACATGGGAAAGGATTTGCGGTGGTTGCCGATGAGGTGCGGAAGCTGGCAGAACAATCGAAAACTTCTGCAGGGGAAATTAGCTCCATCCTTCAAGGCATTCAAACAGATGTGAAAGATGCTGTGGAGAAAATGTCTCAAGTAACTGCTAATGTAGATAAAGGCTTAGAAGTATCCAATGATGCAATGGACAAATTTAAAGGAATCGTTCAATCCAGTGCCGATATTAAGCCGCAAATGCAGGAAGCTATGGCGATTTCCCAGCAGATGCAAGCTGCCGTGCAACAAGTTACGGACACAGCCAATGATTTGGCAGCAAGTGCACGAAGCAATGCTGCATCTTCGCAGGAAGTAGCTGCTTCAACTGAAGAACAGCTTGCTTCTATGGAAGAAATTTCAGCGTCCGCAAAATCCTTGTCCACGATGGCGGAAGATTTAACAGAAAAGATAAGTAGATACCAGTATTAAAAAGCAAGAAGAAATGGCTCTGAAAGTCATCTGAATCCCGAGGCAAGTAACTGTATAACTTGCTTCGGGATTCTTTCTATGTGTAGATATTTCTATTCAAAAGAGTAATTTTAATTAGGTTAGAAGTAGGGAAATAAGGAGAAAAGATTCAGTTTTATCGAAATATAACCGATAAAAAATGAGAAGAATTTAGAAATAGGAGGTTGGTAAAGATGAAGCAACAAAAAGAGACAAATGGCGTTAAGAAAAAGTTAGTTATATCTTTTTCCTCTATTTTAATTATACCGATTATCCTGATTGGTTTTTTAACGTACCAAACTTCTGTCAACTCTATGCAAGCGCAGCAGGAACAGCAGGTAAATGAAATTATCACCCTGATGGGGCAGAATATTGATGATACACTCCGATTAAAAAGCCGCGATATTGATGTTTTTGCTGAAAACACGAGAGGAGACCAAATAGAAGAAGAGGATAATGAGTTACTTACGGTTTTTAACCAATATCTACATTTTCATGAGGAAGTAAATGAAGTTTATTTCGGTTCAGAAGAAGGGACATTCCTGATTCAACAAGAAACAGAGGTCCCAGATGGCTATGATCCCCGAGAGCAGCAATGGTACATCGAAGCGATGGAAAATCCGGGAGAATTAATTGTCTCTGCTCCTTATGAAACAGCAGCGGTGAATGGCGGTACGGTTGTAACCATGTCCCAATCATTAGCAGATGGATCAGGTGTTGTCGGAATCGATTTATCGATCGACTTTGTCCAGGAAATGGCTTCATCTGTTGAAATCGGTGAAAACGGTTACCCGATTTTACTGGATAGCGAAGGAAGCGTGATTTTTCACCCGAATTATGAGGTAGGTTCGGATCTGGAGGAAGACCTTGATAATCAATTAACCGATGCGCAGGAAGCAGGGATTTTGGAATATGAGAAGGGAAGTGCATCCCACATTCTGGTTTATGATACCGACCCGTTCACGGGCTGGACATTAGCAGGGAGTATTGATTATGGGGAAGTTCAAGATAGTGCATCGGGTATTATCAAAACACTGGTTATTGTAATGATTGTTGCCTTTCTGATTGGAGCCGGTATTAATGCTGTCACCATCCAATCGATTCTCCGCCCTATTAACGGACTGAAAAAACGAGCAAAAATAATTAGTACTGGAGATCTGACAAAGGAAATTCGCGTCACCAAGAATGATGAAATCGGACAGCTTGGCACAGCTTTCAATGAAATGCAGCACAGTTTAAGAGAATTAATCCGTGATGTAGAAATGAATGCACAGCAAGTCGCGGCATCTGCACAAGAGCTGACTGCCAATGCAGATCAAATGACGAGCTCCTCTGAACAAGTATCCCTTGCAGTTCAGGAAGTGTCTTCCAGTGCGGAAAACCAATTAGACGGTGCAGAGGACAGTGTAAACGCGTTAGAAGAAGTATCGACTGGAGTAGAGAAGATTGTAAACAGTGCAACAACCGTTTCCGGATATGTGAAACAGATGAATGAACAGGCGGATGTAGGTGGACAGGCTGTTAATAATACATTGAATCAGATGACGTCTATCCAATCATCTGTGGAAGAAACCAATCAGGATATTGATTCTTTATTAGAGCGTTCGAAAGAAGTCAGCACGATTCTCAATGTGATTACGGACATTTCCGAGCAGACAAACTTGCTGGCGCTGAATGCAGCAATTGAAGCGGCCCGCGCCGGCGAACATGGCAAAGGATTTGCGGTGGTTGCCGATGAGGTGCGGAAGCTGGCAGAACAATCCAAAACATCTGCAAGCGAGATCAGTGTCATTGTGCAAGGTATCCAGGATGATGTACAAAAAGCCGTGGAGAAAATGGGACGTGTGACCGACTCTGTCCATGATGGTTTAGATGTATCTTATGATGCTATCGATAAATTTGGAGAAATCATCCGGACAAGTGAAACTATCAGACCGCAGATGGAAGAAGTAACCGCTACTTCGGAACAAATGGCTGCACTGGTTGAACAGGTGAACACCACTGCCAATCATTTAGCGACCATCGCCCGAAATAACGCTGCATCTTCGGAGGAAGTAGCAGCTTCTACGGAAGAACAGCTGGCATCCATGGAGGAAATCTCCGCTTCCGCAAAATCTTTGTCTTCTATGGCGGAGGAATTAACGGAGAAGATTAACGTGTATAAATATGAAAAGGAATAACTTCACTCTATTTGAAGCAAGATAATTGTTTAAACACGTTAACTATGGAAAATATAATCTAATTGAACTGTATTGGAACGCGTTTGTACAAAGCACGTTGTTCCAATACAGTTTTTAATATTTATAGATATTTAGTCATGACCAAGTATGTAAGAAACAGGTTTAAAATCATGAAATCATGATAATATATTTATTTTATTAAAAATCTACCGATACATAATAGGTATGAAATCTTAGGGATAAGTATAGTGTTTTGTATAAAAAGGGAGGGAGACAATCGGAATTATTTTGTACTTATTTCTATAAACCGAGTAGGGGCTTGTTTGTATAACTAACTGGTTCGATACATGAACATATCAAAGCATACGAGATATTATAATAGGAAAACTTTATATAGCGGGAGTATACAGCTACATCGCGATAAAATGAAAGATTATATCAAGGGAGAGTCCGTAGTGAAGAAATTAACGAAACCAAAAGGAATTCGATTTAAATTAGTTTTATCCTTCTTTTTTATGTTGTTGGTTCCAGGATTAACCATTGGGATCATGACTTATTTCAGTTCGATCGATTCATTAGAGCATCAACAGACAGAGCAGGTAAAAGATACTGCTGCGGTGCTGAATCAGACTATCGATAATGCCCTCGAACTGAAAATAAGTGATTTGAATGCATTTGCAGCACAATTTAACAGCAGGCAAATAGAAGACGATGAAGAAACATTAGATCAAGTATTGGGGCAATATAATGAAATGAATGAGGATGTCTCCGAAGTGTATGTCGCTTCCAATGACGGCGATTTATTTTATAGACAGCCGGATACAGAATTACCAGAAGGATTCGATGCAACCGAACGCGATTGGTTTATCAATGCCGTAGATAATCCTGGAGAAGTGCAAATTTCCGCACCATTTGAAAGTGCAAGTGAAACAGGGACTGTAGTCAGCATCACCAAAACATTGGATGATGGTTCCGGTGTTATGGGGGTAAGTTTGTACATCGATTCCATCCAGGAATTAGCTTCTGAAATTTCGATTGGGGAAAATGGCTATGCTGTCATGATTGATCCGCAGCAAAATTATGTGTATCACCCAACCTTTGAAACGGGGGAAAAAGCAGAAGATAGTGTACTGGGAACGATGTTTGATGATGATGCTGGCAGTTATGAATATACCTTTGAGGATACATCGAAAATCATGGTGTACCAGACAAATGAATTATCCGGATGGAAACTGGCAGGAACGATTGATTATGATGAGATTAAAGATGAAGCAACATCTACATTCGTAACGATGATAACGATTATTGTCATCACCTTAGTGCTGGGAACGGTTATTATTCTATTATTGGTTCGTTCCATTACCCGTCCAATCCAAAATCTGAAAGAAAATGCGAAAATCATCAGTACCGGTGATCTGACGCATTCGATTGAAATAAAAACGAAGGATGAGATTGGCGAACTGGGTCAGGCTTTTAATGAGATGCAGGAGGGATTAAGAAGTCTGGTCCATGATGTAGAACATAATGCACAGCAAGTAGCAGCGTCTGCAGAGGAATTAACGGCGAATGCCGACCAAATGACAAACGCATCGGAACAGGTATCTTTAGCGATTCAAGAAGTATCTTCCAGCTCCGAAAAACAGCTGCATGGTACAGAAGAGAGTGCGAATTCCTTAGAGGAAGTCTCTACCGGTGTCGGCCGGATTGTCGACAGCTCTACCAAAGTATCGGAAATGGTAGGTCAAATGAGTACGCAGGCGGAAGTCGGAGGACAAGCCGTCAGCAATACGTTAAATCAAATGACGTCGATTCAAACGTCTGTAGATAATACCAATCTGGATATTTCCTCCTTGCTGGAACGATCAAAAGAAGTAGATACGATATTAAAAGCAATTACGGATATTTCTGAGCAGACCAACTTGCTGGCATTGAATGCAGCGATTGAAGCGGCTCGTGCTGGAGAAAATGGAAAAGGGTTTGCTGTTGTTGCGGATGAAGTGCGTAAATTAGCGGAGGAATCGAAAACATCAGCCGGTGAAATCAGCTCGATCGTTCACGGTATCCAGGCAGATGTGCAAAAAGCGGTTGACAAAATGTCCGAAGTAACAGCTAATGTCAATGATGGCTTAGATGTGTCTTATGATGCGATTGATAAATTTGGACAAATTCTGCAGTCAAGCGGAGAAATAAAGCCGCAAATGGAAGAAGTGATGGCTATCTCCGAGCAAATGTCTGCGTCTGTTCAGCAAGTAACAGCAACGGCCAATGATCTTGCTTCCATTGCCAGAAATAATGCTGCATCTTCTCAGGAAGTTGCTGCTTCTACAGAAGAACAGCTGGCTTCTATGGAAGAAATCTCGGCATCCGCAAAATCCCTGTCTACGATGGCAGAAGATTTAACAGTAAAAGTAGCGGAGTATAAATACTAAAGTTTTTATCACACAAAAAGAGAAGGATTCCCAAGTTTTGTCATAGGGAATCCTTCTTTAATATGTATTTTACTTGCACTCCGTACCTATTTTTTAAAAGATAATATTTTTGAGTGGACAAAGTTACCAAGGTTTATCCACTCAAAAAGTTGGAGTACAGCCTTATTCTTTCTATACATATTATCCATCCATGTTTTTGCATAATAGAATGCGGTAATTTGTTTTTAGCTTTAAACAAAGTCGCAACATTAAGCAATTACCAGAAAGTGTCGCTATTCATTATCATTTTTTTCATTGCATGGGATTTTTTCATTTTTGATTTATAGGACAAATTGAAAATATTTATCCTGATTTTGCTGCGTAAGTAAAAAATCCCTCTTTAAGAAATCTTGCGTTTGTTATTACTAAGATTTTTTTAACATCTGGTCTAGTTGATTCAGTAATTTATCCAGCGACTGCGATAGTTTCAACAAATTCGGGTCCGTTGGATCTTTTTCATATACTGCATACATTTCTTTACGCTTCATTTCAATCTGCTTGTTCAATTCATCTATTTCCGACATACTCTCACGCCCTCTCCAATTACCAAACAGAAAAGCTAATTTGGATATGGCATAAAAAGATGTGATAAGGCTCTTAAGCAAGATTCTAACAGTAAATACGAGAATAATAAAGAATATTAGAGGTAGTAATTTTTTACATTCCCTTAAAAGAGCTTTGTAAATGGAGGCATGTTTATTTTGAAAAGAAAGTATCGCATAAAAATGCATTTTCATCAAAAAAATTAAAAAAATATCTAAAAAGTGCTTCAACAATTTATTCGCTTTGCCGATAAAAGAAATAGGTCATCAAAAGATGATTCGTTAGGGCCTTAACGTTTATTATTTATTTTGATATTGACCTGCTAGGTTAATATAGATGAGTTCACAAGGATGTGGCTCAAAAAAATGACAATTACATGGAGGTAAAAAATTATGATTATTAATCACAATATTTCTGCGATTAACGCGCATCGTCAGTTGGGTGCAAACCAAAACAATGTGCAAGGGTCTTTAGAAAAACTAACTTCTGGACAACAGATTAATCGGGCTGGAGACGACGCTGCAGGATTATCTATTTCAGAAAAAATGCGTGGTCAGATTAGAGGGTTGGAGCAAGCTTCTACCAATGCGCAGGACGGTAGACATTAAATGCCGCTCTAAGTAGCAATACTTAGATGACAACTCCGTGAATTCGGTGGAACCCCAAACCAAACTGGCAGTTGTGGATGGTGGGCAATACCGAGCCAAGCCTGGTGAATTGTAAGCAAGCGGTAGCCGGGAAGGTGTAACGATCAGGTAGTGAGGATACATAACCAATAACCTGCCCACGAGCGCGGAGCATCCTTAAGAGGATGAAGATATGATCTGAACTTTATGGAAACATAAAGAAGCGGTGGATTAAATACTGCTGCGATAACAAAATTGATTTCTCTTATTCAAACTGCTGAAGGTGCTTTGAATGAAACACATTCCATATTGCAACGTCAGAGAGAACTTGTTGTAAAAGCTGGTAATACTGGTACTCAAGAAACTGAAGATTTACAAGCGATTCAAGATGAGCTGGATTCATTAACGGAAGAACTAGGTGGTACTTCCGATAGTCAGGGCATTTCTGATCGTACTCAATTTAACGGTAAGAACTTATTGAACGGCTCATTTGAAAATGATAAAATAACATTCCAAGTAGGGGCGAATGAAGAACAACAATTATCTATAAACATTAATGATATGAGTGCTGAGGCGTTAGAAGTTAATGATTTAAATGTAATGGGTGAACCAGGGGACCCTAGTGCTGAACCACCAACATCAGATACTCCATTTGATTTTGATAATGAAATTGCAAAAATTGATAAAGCTATTGAAACTGTATCTACGGAACGTTCCAATCTTGGAGCAGTACAAAATCGTTTAGAACATACTATCAATAACTTAGGAACATCTGCTGAAAACTTAACTGCAGCGGAATCTCGTATCCGTGACACTGATTATGACTTAGCTGCTTAGACAGTGACAGTCGCAGTCGTCCTAACTGGTAACGGTTAGTGATTACAACCGGGTGAATTGCTGGAAACCCCTTAGAGCTTGTCTTACCACAACGCAGCTGGAAACGGCAAACGTGAAGGTTTGAAAAAAGACGAGATTGGGCAATCAGCAGTCAAGCTCCTATGAGGAAACTCCGGAGAAGATTCAACGACTAGAATAAACCACCTAATGCGCATGCGATGGTGATGAAATTCGTAGGTGAATGAGAGAGGCGCTTAATCTTTCAGAATCCGAAGTTCCCGGCCCCTTTTAAATAATAAAAGGGTGAAGATATAGTCTAGTCATTTATGAAAGTAAATGTTCGCACGATGGCGAAAGAAATGATGGAGTTCACTAAGAACAATATTCTTTCTCAATCAGCGCAATCTATGTTAGCTCAATCTCAGTCAATTACTCAAGGAGTATTACAACTTCTTCAGTAATTTGATGAGGGCGTCTAATTTGGTAACGGGTTAGAGAATAACTGGGTGAATTGCTGGAACTTCCTAAAGTGTTTTGTACCACAACGGAGCTGGAAACGGCAAACGTGATGGTTTGAAAAACAAAGCAATGAAACAATGGATAATCAGCAGCCAAGCGCCTGTGGTGAAAACCTGGCGAAGGTTCAACGACTAGAATGTACTGCCTAAAGTGGTCAAAACAATGGCAATGAGATTCGTAGGATGATGAAATCGTTCATCATTCGAAGTGCCCAGCCCCTTTGAAATTGAAGGGTGAAGATATAGTCTATTCTATGATTGAAAAACGTAGCGGCAAAGCAAGCCAACCAACAACCACAAGGTGTTTTACAATTACTTCAATAAAATAATATGTTTAAGAGACTCTAGCTTTTGGGTTAGGGTCTCTTATTTTATGTAAGAAAATACATCATGTTTGAAAAGAAAGGTGTACTTTGCTAACTTCATTTAACGGATTAAATCAAACCTCAGCCAGTTTATTATATATCAAACCGGTTATTCCATTAAAAAATATAGTTCATCAGGTTTCTTTATCTACAATATAGTATAGTAGTCTTTTGTTTATATTTTTGAGAATGAATAAATACTTTTCTTAAAAATTGCTGTTTTTCTAATAACTAATCAAATAATATAATGTAATTAAAGCAGCATTAATTTCTTTCGCAGGAGAACTAAGTTGAAAGAAATCATTTAATCAAATACATAGTAGATATGGAATTACTATGCATTTGATAAAAATAAATCATAAACTTACTGTCTATTCTTTTCATTCAACATCTCAACCAGTAAATCTAAGTAAGTGATCGGATTCAATTCCAGTATTTCTTTAATCTGCTCTTTTGACTGAAGAAAAGGTAATTCATCAACAGCATATCTGCTGATTTGATTATTCCGGTAAATTTCTTTCCGAATGGATATACTATTTTTGATTGCAGTCTCTTGATTGCTTAATAAAAAATCTCTTTGCCCCCGATACCAGGACCTTGTCTTAGTGTAGTCAGGTATCGGGAAAGAAGTACGGTGATCCGTAAACTTAGAAAAACGTTCATAATGTAATACAATCCAATTTTCAAAGCATCGATTGGAGAGATAAATTTTCACTTTATCTAATTTGGCTAACTGTTCAATTTTCCGGATTCGGTCTTCCATGCTTATCTCTTTGTTATTATAATCAATATCTCCGTCTAAAATGGCGACAAATTCATCGTTTTTAAATAGTGTACGATTCTTTTTTTTATTTGCTTCCCTAACTTTCTTTTGCAGTTCTGGATAGCTTGGTAAAAACTCTATTCTTATATTTTCAAAGTTTCTATTTAGTATTCCAAAATATTCTTTTTCTGTATTTGTTTTATTTTGCTTTGCCTCAATATACATATGAATAATAGGAGTAGTTTTTCTCACTAATCCATCACCTTGGGAATGGCCCCAAATCGTCCTTCATTGTATAAATTTCTCCAGTTATGATTCTTATAAGAAATCTCCTGAAATTCAGAAAAGCGGTAGAATTCGGATGCTAATGTTTGCTGATTTTTATCAATAAACCAGATTTGTTCCTTTGCTAATAAATTGGCTTCCAGAAAATCTGTATTGTGTGTAGTAAAGAGAAATTGCCCCTGCGATTTAGAATTATCATCAGGTGAACCTAAAAATCTCTTTATAATATAAAACTGAATCAAAGGATGATAATGGTTTTCGATTTCATCCACGATATATAATTTATTATTTTGAATGCAGTCAAAAATTTGAATGAAGTCACGGATAAATTCAATGGTACCTCTGGATTCGTTCATAAGTTCCAAAGGATAATGGTTGTCATCTGATTTTCTGATTGTTTTAATATCAAAGATGCGCTTCTGTTCTTGTTCATGAATAACTTGATTACGTGTGTATTCATTTAGTTCCAGAGTACTCTGACGAAGCTCATTTATATAAGCATCTGTGATATCTATAATTTCAAAATCATCAATGGTTATATCAACATCATCCAACGCGCCGAGTATTGCTTGTTTTAAGCCTTCATCTTCATTTATACGGTCAGCTAAATCACTTTTGGATATGCCGTCTTGATTTTTTAAAACAATATCTTGTGTGATAAAACGGTAAACTTCATTCATCCATTGAAACTCTTTGGATTCAACAATATCTTTAAAGTAGGAGTGATTAATTTTATTTACAAATAAATGCAGCAATGTGCTGTGCTGAAAGTTTTTAGGCAGGAAATCATATACAAGAGATTGGATTGCTGTATCATATTGTACCAGGTCTTGATAATTTCTTTCGTAAATGACAGATTCTTTTCCTAATTTGGTATGCTTAACAGTTTGTTTGGTCAGTTTTTCATAAGTAATTTCATTTTTGGAAAATGATAGTTCATAATGTAAAACATAGTTTTTTTCATTTAATTCTTTTAGTATAGCTAATTTAAATGATGCTGGTTTTGGAGTGTTGGTAAATTTAAAACTAAATTCTCCGTGAAGCTGTCTCAAGCTGTCCTCATGGTTTACAATTTGTTTTAAAGTGTGAAAAGCACTGATAAAATTTGTCTTTCCACCAGCATTTGCACCATAAAGCAGCGATCCGTTTAAAACATTCGATTTTTTGCTGGAATCTCTGTTTTTGGGTATTTTTGCAATCGTATTACCATTGAAGATATCCGCCCGATTATAATCAGCCAGGAAAGTAAATATTTGCTTATCTTTAAAGGATAAAAAGTTTTCGATTTCAAAAGTAAGTAACATTTTAGACATCCCTCCTTATCGTTTATTATAGTCAATAGTAATTAAAAAGTAAAATCTAAATTAGAATTACTTATTTAAATCATAAATTCATTATATCCTTTTATTTTTAATTTATTCGATTCATATTATTATTGTGTGATTTTAATTCAATTAGAGTTGACAAATAAAACCACAAACCCATACCCAACAATAACCACTTATAATACAATAAACATATAACAATTCATCCTGTAAGGAGGTCCTTCCTATCTACAAACTACTTCTCGCTGACCGTGATAAAGAAGAACTCCATGGTATTAATTGGCTGCTATCTAAATATTCTTTTCCAATAACGAATATTCATTTAACGAATCATGTAACCGATATGCTAGCAATGCTAGAAAATGAACTTCCCGATATTTTATGTATTGAATTAGATATGGTATCGGAGGATAAATGGGAGATGGTGAAATCATTTATTCATCAGTATTCTGGGCAGGTCATAGCGATTACTGCGGAAGCAACATTTGAGCGGGCAATGCAGGCGATGTCTTTGAAGGCGGTTGATTTATGGGTGAAGCCACTCTCGCCTTCGCGTATGAAGCATGCTATACAACAAGCTATTGGAAACCTAACGGTAAATCGTAAGAAAAAAGCAGAAACAGAACTGGGTCAAGTTGTGCGATACGAATCTTTATTTATGGATGACCAAGTGCCTTATCCTTATCCAGTCTATTTATTAGAGGCGGAACAAAGGGAAACGTTAACTGATTTACGATCTTTTATTCACCAATTTGATTTTGATTATAAGCCATCTGTGTTTTCGACGCATGATTGTATTGTTCTTGTGTTCCATCATGATTTTCCATCTCCATTAAAACAAGCGCAGCGATTTTTAAGAGAATGGAGACATGTGGAAGCAAGTTCGATTGCGATAGCTGTACATATGGAGAAGGAAGACTCTCTTCATCAAATTTATATGAAGCTCCTCCGAATAATGGAAACAACTTTTTTTATCGGTTATGGGCAGGTGTTGCCTTCAGAAGAGTTACAGAATTGGGTGGAAATAGACCCTTTTTTAACAGTGGAAGAACAAAGAAATTGGGTTTTTATGTTGGATGAAGGCCAGGGAGATAAGTTGAAAACATGGTTGTATGAGGCATTTTTTGATATGCAGCCCCCTTATCCTGAACCGGGGTTGCTTCGTACTCGTTTAACAAGTATTCTTGCGCAAATACGTCGCTTTATGTTTCGTAAAGGAATTACAGATCAAGAGACTGAGGTTTATTATAAAAAGATATTTGAGATTATTTTATACAGTCCTGTTTTATATCGGATTGTCCAAGAACTTATTCTGTTTATTTATAATCTGTTTCAAACAGTTAAAAAGCAGCAAATGTATGCGAAAGCCGATGTCGTTGAGGCAGCCATCGGGTATATGGAAAATCATTATAGCGATACGACCCTTTCATTAACAGAAGTAGCAGAGCATGTTGGCCGAAGTTCTTCTTATTTAAGTCATATTCTTGCCAAAAAATATCATCAATCATTTCGTGAAATGTTAATTTATTTTCGATTACAAAAAGCGAAAGAACTGCTCGGTGCGACAGATGAGTCCATACAAAATATTTCAATCGCCGTTGGTTTCCGCAATCCGAATTATTTTAGTAGAGTATTTAAATCATATACAGGACTAACACCTCGCGAGTGGAGACTACAATAAGGAAAAATAGGAAGATTGATTAATTATCATATATTTTTATAACAATCTAATATTATTTCTATAATGTGAAAGCGTTTTAATTATTTATTTATAATATCCGATTATTTTTATCTTATTTCGAATTGGAGTTATCTATATTCCGTTTCTCCTCGTTGATAAAATAAGAATTATCAGAAGACTTCAATGAGGAGTGAATGCGTGATGGAGGAGACAAAATCAAGAGAAATCAAGCAATACAGAGGTACGGAATTAAATACAAAAGGATGGATTCAAGAGGCTGCATTACGAATGTTAAATAATAACTTGCATCCGGATGTAGCAGAAAACCCAGATGAATTAGTCGTTTATGGAGGAATAGGGAAAGCAGCAAGAAATTGGGAATGCTATGATGCGATTGTTACTTCTTTAAAAACATTAGAAGAAGATGAGACATTACTAGTTCAGTCTGGCAAGCCTGTAGCTGTTTTACCCTCTCATAAAGATGCACCGAAAGTTTTAATTGCCAATTCAAATCTTGTTCCTGCTTGGGCAAATTGGGATCACTTTCATGAGCTGGATCAAAAAGGATTAATGATGTATGGCCAAATGACAGCAGGAAGTTGGATTTATATTGGAAGCCAAGGGATTCTTCAAGGAACCTATGAAACATTTGCGGAATGTGCCAAGCAACATTTCCATGGCGATTTGGCTGGTACCATTTCAGTGACTGCAGGTCTCGGTGGAATGGGCGGTGCGCAGCCGCTGGCGGTAACGTTGAATGGCGGTGTTTGTATCGCGATGGAAGTAGATCAGCATCGAATTAATCGCCGAATCGAAACGAAGTATTTAGACACGTATACCGATGATTTGGATGAAGCCGTTCGTCTTGCTAATGAAGCCCGTTCGGAAAAGAAAGCGTTGTCTATTGGATTGTTGGGAAATGCAGCAGAATTGCTGCCGAAAATGATTGAAAAAGGATTTACTCCAGATGTACTAACGGACCAAACATCGGCACATGATCCATTGAATGGTTATATTCCGGAAGGATTCAGTCTGGAAAAGGCCGCTGATTTACGAGGAAAAGATGAAGCCGCATATACGAAACTTTCCAAAGCCAGTATGGCAAAGCATGTTGAAGCAATGCTGGAAATGCAAAAACAGGGCGCTGTTACCTTTGATTATGGGAATAATATCCGCCAAGTAGCAAAGGACGAAGGAGTGGAAAATGCTTTTGATTTTCCTGGTTTTGTCCCAGCTTATATTCGTCCGCAATTTTGCGAGGGGAAAGGACCCTTCCGTTGGGTAGCTTTATCGGGAGATCCAGAAGATATTTATAAAACAGATGAAGTTATTTTGCGGGAGTTTAGTGATAATAAGCATTTATGTAACTGGATTCGTATGGCTCGTGAAAAGGTGAGTTTCCAAGGGTTGCCTTCACGTATTTGTTGGCTTGGCTATGGAGAACGCGCCCGTTTTGGAAAAATTATTAATGAAATGGTTGCCAGCGGTGAAATAAGTGCTCCAATCGTTATTGGCCGAGATCATCTCGATTCCGGTTCTGTTGCTTCGCCGAATCGGGAAACAGAAGCGATGAAGGACGGTAGTGATGCAGTTGCGGATTGGCCGATTTTAAACGCTCTGATTAATAGTGTTGGTGGAGCAAGCTGGGTCAGTGTCCATCATGGCGGCGGCGTAGGAATGGGATACTCCCTCCATGCTGGCATGGTCATTGTAGCGGATGGTACCAAAGATGCGGAAAAACGATTGGATCGTGTGTTAACGACAGATCCTGGGATGGGGGTTGCCCGTCATGCAGATGCTGGCTACGCGTTAGCCCAGGAAACAGCCCGTAAGAAGAATATGAAAATTCCGATGTTAAAAGATCAATAATATGGATAGCAACTCCCTGGGAAAAGCAGTTCTTTGACTGGGGAGTGCTATTTTCAATGGTACTGGTAAATAGATAGAATGTAACTTCAGGAGGGGAAAACATTGACACAAAAGCTGTTTATTTCAAATGCAAACCAAGTAGTTACCATGGCTGGACATTCTCATAAGCCTGCCAAAAAAGAGGCGATGTCTGATATAACAATTTTAGAACATGGGAGTATCTGGATAGAAGATGGCAACATTGTTGAGGTAGGTACAGACACAGAAATTCGCAAAAAATACCAAGAACAACTTGATTCTGCAACGGAAATTGATGCATCAGGCAAAACTGTCACACCTGGTTTGATTGATCCACATACGCATCTTGTTCATGCTGGAACACGTGAAAATGAATATGCCATGCGTTTAAAAGGAAAAACCTATATGGAGATTATGGAATCTGGCGGGGGAATTCATGCCACAACCCGTGCTACACAGTCTGCCAGCTATGAAACATTATATGAAGCGTCGAAAAAACGATTAGATAAGTTTTTATTACATGGTGTTACCACCGTTGAAGCAAAGAGCGGATATGGATTAACGCTTGAACATGAATTAAAACAGTTAGAAGTGGCAGAGCAGTTGCGGCAAAATCATCCGATGGATATTGTTTCTACATTTATGGGAGCGCATGCGGTGCCGCTGGATGAGAAAAAGAATCCGGAAACGTTTGTTACACGTGTCGTAGAAGAAATGATTCCGGAAGTGGCCGAAAGAAAACTGGCTACATTTAATGATGTATTTTGTGAGCGCGGTGTATTTACACCAGAACAATCAAAGCGTGTATTAGAAGCTGGTAAAAAACATGGACTGATTCCTAAAATTCATGCTGATGAGATTGAAGCCTATGCCGGAGCGGAATTAGCTGCAGGAGTGGGTGCCATTTCGGCGGATCATCTTCTGAAAGCCTCCGATGCAGGGATAAAGGCAATGGCGGAAAAAGGAGTTGTTGGTGTTTTATTACCTGGTACAGCATTTTTCTTAATGGCAGAATTTGCTCCTGCGAGGAAGATGATCGATGCAGGGGTTGCTGTGGCATTATCAACGGATCAAAATCCAGGATCTTCTCCTACCATTTCCTTGCCGTTTATCATGAATTTAGGCTGTCTGAAGATGAATATGACACCTGAAGAAGTGTTGACTGCAACGACGATCAATGCGGCACATGCTATTGGTGTTGCGGATGAAGCGGGGAGCCTGGAAGCAGGGAAAAAAGCAGATATTACGATTTTTGATGTTCCCAATTATTTAACGTTATCGTATCAATATGGCATGAATCATGTGGATACGGTTATAAAATCTGGGAAGCAGCTTGTCGTGGAGGGGCAGTTACAATGAGTCACTATCCTTACCCAATGCTGCAGAGGCCCAGTATGATATGGACGAAAGAAACGGATAAAACAAGAGATTTAAAGGTGCATGAATGGATTGAAACGATTGGAGATACCGAGGTGGACTGGTCTCCATATGATGTGACGATCCTTGGTGTTCCGCTTTCTAAATCTTCTATCAGTACATCAGCAGCCAGTGAAAATCCAGACGCGATGCGGCAAGCATGGAAATCCTTTGGTACGTACAATCTGGATGAAGATATAGATTTGGCAGCGTTAAAGGTAGTTGATTTAGGAGATGTGAAGCAGCATGTAACAGCCATCGCCTCTTCCCACCGAAATATTGAAGAGGCAATGGCTGCAATAAGAAGTCATCATCCACACACTCTACCGATTACGATGGGCGGTGATCACTCCATCACGGCTAGGCTGGTAAAGGGGTGGAAAGAGGCGCATCCTAAGGAGACAATTGGAATTTTACAAATTGACTCTCATTTTGATTTACGTGATCTGAAAATATTTGGTCCGGCAAATGGTACCCCAATCCGAAATATTATTGAGAGTGGTACGGTTAAAGGAGAGCATATCCACACCATTGGGCTCCATGGTTTCTTTAACGCAAAAGAACTAAAATACGTTGCAAATCGAAATGGGATTCGTTATATGACTATGAAGCAGGCACGCAAAGAAGGTGTAGAGCGAGTTATTGCGTATGCATTAGAACAGCTGAATCAACAAGTAGATACGATCTATTTAACGGTAGATATGGATGTATTAGACATTGTACATGGCCCTGGGACACCGGCAGCAGCGCCAGGCGGGATGTATACAGAAGAATTATTTGATGCTGTTCAGCTTGCCGGAGAACATCCGAAAGTCAAAGCGATGGATATTGTTTGTCTGGATCCGAGAAAAGATGTTGCACAAATTACGGTGAAAAATGCCGTTCATACGATGTTGTCGTTTTTGACTGGATATTGTAAGAGGGGAGAAAAGGGCGATTATCGCAATAACTAAGCCAATGAAGATAAAGGTTTTGTTATGGGAGTATATTGTTAACAGACTAAATTCAAATAAAAAAGGTTGGGTGTAAAATGAGAGAGAGTCAAACGACTAAATATGATGTTGATGATGATTATAAGAATAATCGTAAAAATATTATCAAATTCAGCATTTATAGTTTAATAGGTGGATTTATGTTTTTTATTCCCATAACGATTAACGGAAATACTTCCATTATGCTAGACCACATGGTAACTTTCATTCGAAATACTTTTCCCACTTTTGTACCTTATTATTTATTAATAGTTATTGCTTTGGGTGCGATTTATCCTTTTATTAATGGTACATGGAATAAAGGTAAGGTAAATACAGTTTTATCTTTTTTTAAACTTTTAGGATTAGTCGCTGCTCTAATGATTGTTTTGAATATTGGCCCAGCTTGGTTATTTAATCCAGATATGGGCCCTTTCATATTCAATAGTCTAGTTACACCTGTTGGTATTCTCGTTCCCATTGGTGCAATATTCCTTGCGCTTATCGTAAGTTATGGATTTCTGGAATTTATTGGGGTGTTAATGCAAAGAATTATGAAGCCTGTTTGGAAAACTCCCGGCCGTTCTGCAATTGATGCAGTTGCTTCATTCGTTGGCAGTTATTCAATTGGATTACTGATAACAAATCGTGTATACAAAGAAGGAAAATATTCAGTTAAAGAGGCTTCCATTATTGCAACTGGATTCTCTACTGTTTCTGTTACATTTATGGTCGTTGTTGCTAACACATTAGGTTTAATGGATATTTGGAACTTGTATTTCTGGTCAACTCTTATCATCACATTTTTAGTAACGGCAATTACTGTACGGTTATGGCCGCTGAATAAAATGAGTAATGAATATTACAATGGGGCTAAACCTCAATATGAAGAAGTAATTAAAGAACACCGCTTAAAGGTAGCATGGGGGCAAGCGATGGAAGTTGCTGATAATGCACCGAGTTTATTTAAAAATATTAAAATGAATTTTAAGGATGGAATGGTAATGACGATGGCAATTTTGCCATCTATTATGTCTATTGGCTTACTTGGACTGGTGTTAGCAGAATATACACCAATCTTTGATATTGTTGGTTATATTTTTTATCCTTTCACATGGTTAGTGCAATTACCGGAGCCTTTATTAGCAACAAAAGCCGCTTCCATGGGAATTGTAGAAATGTTTTTACCTGCTCTAATGGTGACGGAAGCAGTTTTAATTACGAAGTACGTAATAGCGGTAGTATGTATTTCTTCTATCATCTTTTTCTCAGCTGTTGTACCAGTTATTTTATCAACAGACATTCCCATTAGTATTCCAAAGCTAATTGTAATATGGTTTGAAAGAGTTGTATTAACTATTTTGATTGCTGCTCCAGTGGGATATTTATTACTTTAAGGTAAAACGAATCATTTTAATAAAATTCCAAGCAATTACGGTTCCTAAATTTATTGCAGAGAACAGATTATAAAAATCCCACTGAATGAAATTTCGTTCGATAATAGGTTATCAAAAAGGAAAAGAGATCATATAAATATAACAGGGAAGTATCAAAAATTCTTTTTCGTTAAAAATTAAATACTAATAAAATAATTGACTATTAACACTATTCAGATCATAATTAAAGGTAATTAGTAGTTAACAGTTTATTTTGAAAATAAAAAGGAGCGTTTACATGTCGCAAAAAATTCGCATTGGAAAAATTGCAACGTTACTTGCTATGTTAGATGAAAATGAATATAGCTCCTTTGAATCCATATTTGATGAGGTGGATACATGTCTTGGGAAAGTGGGATCCATGAATATGCAGAAAGTTATTTCCGCAGTAGAAACAGCAGTTAAAAGAAGCGGATTAATTGAAGAAGGGGTTTATCGAGAAACCCACGCATTATACCATACAATTGTTGAGGCGCTTGAAGGTGTAACCAGAGGACAATTGGCGATTGGAGAGACAATGCGGACAGTAGGCCTTCGCTTTGTTGTTGTACGCGGAGAACCATATGCAGAGGAAAAAGAAGGAGAATGGATAGCCGTTGCCTTTTACGGGACAATTGGAGCGCCTATAAGGGGATTGGAACATGAAGCGGTTGGTTTGGGAATTAATCACATTTAACAATCAAATATGAAATCATGACCTATAGTAACGAGTTGTTAGGAGGTGATGATGGCTTACTTTGGTATGCCGTTATCACCTCTTTTTGATGTTTTTAGAGAAAATCACTTTAACAGAAGAAAAACAAATCGATAAGAGGGAGGAATAAACTATGATTGAATTAACAGGACATTCTTTAACAATTGATCAAATGAAAAGAATTCTGATTGCTGAAGAAAAAGTGTCTATTTCAGAAAATAGTATGGAGGAAGTTTATGAGAGCAGATGTGCTGTAGAACAAATTGTAGCTGATAAAGAAACGGTATATGGAATTAATACAGGCTTTGGAAAATTTAGTGATGTGATTATCAATCAAAAAGATGTAGAAAATTTGCAATTAAATTTAATCCGTTCCCATGCATGCGGAGTTGGTGACCCGTTTCCGGAGATTGTATCACGCGCCATGATGGTACTGCGCTTAAATGCATTGATAAAAGGTTTTTCAGGAGTTCGCGGGGAATTAGTGGAATTACTAGCTGAATTGATTAATAAAAGCATTCATCCAGTCATTCCGCAACAAGGATCTTTAGGAGCATCTGGCGACTTAGCTCCATTGGCTCATTTAGCACTTGTTTTAATTGGAGAAGGAAAGGTTTATGACAATTCCGGAAAAATAATTGATTCAGCTGCCATTTTTTCTGAAAAAGAGGTGCAACCGATTACTTTGCAAGCGAAAGAAGGGCTGGCGCTTATCAATGGAACGCAGGCAATGGTTGCCAAGGGGGTGGTCAATTATATAGAAGCGGAACAACTTGCTTTTGACAGTGAATGGATTGCTGCGATGACAATGGAAGGATTAGAAGGTATTGTTGACGTCTTCCATCCTGCAATACATGAAGCAAGGGGTTATCCTCAACAAGTGGATGTAGCAAAAAGAATGCAGGAATGGTTAGAAGGTAGCAAACTGACCACTAGGCAAGGTGAAAAGCGAGTACAGGATGCTTATTCCCTGCGTTGTATTCCACAAGTGCATGGTGCGTCATGGCAAGCACTTGATTATGTGAAGGAAAAACTGGAGATTGAGATGAATGCGGCTACGGATAATCCACTTATTTTTGAAGAAGGAAAAGTTGTTATTTCGGGTGGGAATTTTCATGGTCAGCCAATCGCATTTGCAATGGACTTTTTGAAGATTGCTGTTGCAGAATTAGCAAATATATCTGAACGGCGTACTGAACGATTAGTAAATCCACAGTTAAATGAGTTACCTGCCTTTTTAAGCCCGGAACCCGGCTTACAATCAGGCGCAATGATTATGCAATATGCTGCAGCTTCACTTGTATCAGAAAATAAAACATTAGCACATCCGGCAAGTGTAGATTCCATTCCGTCTTCTGCTAATCAAGAGGATCATGTCAGCATGGGAATGACGGCATCACGACATGCAGGAATGATGATACAGAATGCGCGGCGTGTATTGGCGATTGAATGTATTTGTGCCCTACAAGCAGTAGAATATCAAGGAGTAGAAAATGTATCACCAAAATTAAAGAAAAAATGGGAGAAAATGCGAGGTTTTATTCCGAGTATCACTAAAGATAGAGTATTTTCAGAAGATATAGAGAAGGTTAATCAAGTATTAAATCCGCTACATCAAAACAATAGCGTTTTAGAAAAAGAAATTTGTATTAAATAAATAAAAAAGAGACAGCACTCATAGGTATTTATGAAGGGCGTAAAGCTGTCTCTTCTTTTTTTAAAAAAATGATAGCGCTATCATGAGAGGTTGCCTCGCATGATACCTCATAAATACTTGAAAAATAAAGGGGGAGTTGGGAGATGCTTACAAATGCAGTTTTAGTAAGTGTGCTTGTGATGGTAGTGGTAAGTTTATTTCGTGTCAATGTTTTGTTCGCTATTATTCTTGCAGCTTTAACGGCGGGTTTAATGTCTGGAATGAGTTTAGCGGAAGCAGCAGAACTAATGGTATCGGGAATGGGGGGACAGTCAAATACAGCATTAAGTTATGTTCTGCTCGGTATATTTGCTGTAATGATTGGTTTATCAGGTATTACAACAACACTTGTAAATAAGATGTTAATCCTCTTTAAGGGCAAAAAAACAGCCTTAGTTTTGACGATTGCTGGGATTGCTTGCTTATCGCAAAATATAATACCTGTACACATTGCTTTTATACCTATTTTGATTCCACCATTGTTAGGTTTATTTAATAAATTGAAATTAGATAGGCGAGCAGTTGCTGCAGCTTTAACATTTGGACTTAAAGCTCCATATATGACAATACCAGTAGGGTTTGGTTTAATATTTCAAGGCATTATTAGGGATGAAATGATAGCGAATAACATGGCTATCAGTTTGAATGAAGTAACAATATCTATGTTGATACCTGGGGCAGGGATGGTAGTAGGATTATTTGTGGCAATTTTTATCACATATCGTAAAGATCATCTGCCTAAGGAGGGGAATCCGAACGAAGCAAATACAGAAGTTGCCTATACGCAAGAAGGGAGGACATGGGGATTTTATCAATGGATGACGATTGTTGGAATTATCGTAGCTTTGGTAACACAGCTTATAACGGAATCGCTTATCCTTGGAGCATTGGCTGGAATCATTGTCTTATTTGTAACTAGAGTGATAAAAATGAACGAGAACGAAAAAGTTGTCCAACAGGGTATTGGAATGATGGGAATGATCGCTTTTATTATGCTAGTTGCTTCTGGTTATGCAACTGTATTACAAGAAACTGGAGATATTGAACAATTGGTTGAACAGGCAATTTCCATGGTTGGCACATCATCGTTTCTTATTGCTACAACAATGTTGGTGGTTGGATTATTCATCACAATGGGGATTGGTACATCGTTTGGTACGATTCCTATCTTGGCAGCATTATATGTTCCAATCTGTGCAGCAGCTGGGTTATCTCCCTTGGCAACCGCAGCACTTATTGGGACAGCAGGTGCCATGGGAGATGCAGGATCACCTGCTTCAGACAGTACGCTTGGACCGACTGCTGGGTTAAATGCTGATGGAAGACATCATCATATATGGAATACTTGTGTACCTACCTTTTTGCATTACAATATTCCTCTGTTTATTTTTGGTGTAATCGCAGCAGTTATTTTATAAGATGAAGTTTTCTGGATGATTATATCTTTGATACATTTTGTATATGCATGGAGTCCTTCTTAGCTTGAATCTTATGTCTGGCTATGAGGACTCTTTTTTATTTTTGAGAACACCAAATAAAAACGCCCCTATAACTTCACATCTGTACGAAACAATCCGATATACTATCTAACAGCAACAAACAAATAAATATAAACGTTTTATCAGAGTAGATACACCTATTTCTTATTTGAAATATGATATTATACATTTTAACGCAAATTATTGTTATAATTGCGTTATATAAAAGGTATAATGAATAATAACTAAAAAATAATGAGAAAGTGTGTTTATATGGTGAAAAAAGGTGTAAGTAAGCTCCCAATTGGAGTGTCCACCAGTCAAGCATTAAAGATATTAGAAAAGCTGCCAATGATTTCGAGGAAAATCGGAGCATTAGAAGAGAGGTTCCGATCACCGCTTGTTAGTACGCACCTTATTGAATTGCTATCTTTAAATGAATCGGTTGAATCTACGAGAATTGAAGGTACACAGGTGACATTTACAGATATGGTTGAAGAAATACATGATACGAAACCGAGAAAAGAAATTATAGAAGTAACGAATTATCACCGTGCTTTAATGGAAGGTTATCATCAAATCACTATAGGTTACCCTATTAGTACACGAATGATAAAAGATTTACACAAGATTTTGATGGAGGATGCAAGAGGGTCAAAACAAGCTGCGGGTGATTACCGGAAAATACAAAATTTTATTGGCCCCTCGAATAGAATTGAAGAGGCAAGTTATATCGCGGTTTCAGCGGAAGATATTGCATCTTTTATGCATAATTTAGAGTTATTTATCAATGGTCATCCATATGGCGGAACATTGTCTAAAGAGCATATATCATCAGATTCATATTGTTTTGATGAAAATGCAAATGAATTAATTAAAACAGCAATTATTCATGCGCAATTTGAATCGATTCATCCTTTTTTAGATGGAAATGGCCGTTTAGGAAGAATTCTTATCGTTTTACATCTTATTCAGTCAAAGATGATTAGTAAACCTACTTTTTTTGTAAGTGAAGAGCTTGAAAAAGAAAAAGCACGTTATTACGATATGTTGAATGCCACCAGGGGAGAAAATCCGGAATGGGGTGACTGGATTCTCTTTTTTATACAGGCAAGTGAGCGGATGGCAGATCAATTAAATCATAAGTTATATCAAGCTGAAAAACTTGCTGAAGATGGGTTGAAAAAGTGTGAAACCAATTCAGAGAAAACCATGTGGCTGTATACATTTCAAGATCCATTTACTACTGTGAAAGGGGCTTCCGCGCAAACCAAAATATCTGCCAATGCTGCACGTCAAGCATTGAACCGCTTAGTCGATAAAGAATTGTTATTTACCGAAAAAGATGTAAAACGTAATAAAAAATACAGAAACTATGATTTAATGCGTATATTAAGAGGCTGATGGAACACAAATGCTGGTTCACTTCCTGCCAGTGAACCAGCACATAACTTGTCACCCATGAAACGGACAACCCTCCCCGCGCCGGCCGCCCCTATCCTGGTAAAAGAAATTCGGCTTTTTCCATTCATTGTTGTACGGCTGATGCCAGACATGTGTGGTTGCCGGGGAGACAGGCGGGATAAGCCAGGTCCATTTTCCGGTTATGTCGCGTTCTGCTTTTGCTTCCTGCGTTTCAAAAACGCGAAATTGGGATGCGGCGGTGTGATGATCGACGATGGATACACCTTGTTTTTTAAAGGAATGCAGTACCATTTCGTTCAATTCAATAAGCGCGCGGTCTTGCCATAAATTACTGGCGTGCTTTGTATTTAAGCCCATGATTTCTGCCATTTTCGGCAGCAGATTATAGCGGTGTTCATCTGCAAAGTTTCTGGCCCCAATCTCTGTTCCCATATACCAGCCGTTAAAAGGGGCAGCTATGTAATGCAGTCCGCCAATTTCCAGGCGCATATCGGTAATAACCGGAATAGCGTACCATTTTAAATGCAGGTCGGCTACGGCTTCATAGGTTGGATGTTCCATTGGAATTTCGGGAATCAATACGTCTGGGATTTCTCGCCAGACAGGCGGCTGATTGCCAATTTGAATCACAAGAGGCAAGATGTCAAAATGGGTTCTTTTGCCTTGCCAGCCTAATCGCTCACATATTTTTGTGAATGCCAGCGAATCGGAATCACCGATCATCCCTTCTTCTGTTTCATAGCCGGCATAGCGCAGCAATTGATGGTTCCAGATGGTCACGGTTTCTTCTTTTGCTGAGGTGGCTGGAAAGATCGTGATATAGGGTTTAATTCTTCCTTGGTTAAAGGCGTTTTTCAAATGATTGAACAGGAATTCGAATATTTCTTCCTCTGAATTTGCGGTTCTGGCGTCAACAATCTCCAGCCGTTCCCAGAACAGTCTGCCGATGCAGCGATTTGAATTTCGCCATGCCAGTTTTGCTCCGTAGGCCATTTCCTCGTATGTTTGTGTATACGTCCCGCTTGTATGTATTTCTGCTGTGGCTTCCTCGATTCGGGCCTGTGCATTTTCTGCAGAAGCGCCGGTTTCTTCGTAATAGGTTGTTAAGAAAGCTGCTGCTTCCTGCTGCATTTTTTCTTTACTCAATGAGATACCTCCGATGTTCGTAACGCATTATCTTCTGATTTTATTGTAACGGAGAGAGGAAGCAAATGCTATGTTTGTAGTGAATAAGTAAAAAGGATGAGGATCTATTAGATTGTTATTTGGGTTTTAGCAGTTTTTGTCAAATGATAAAAAATGAAGACAGTAAAAAATGTTTATTTCGACAAAATATATGTTTTTCGCGTCTTTACATGATATATTGATACTAGCGTGCACAGTCGATGTGAGGAGGAAGTAATTTTGGCTCAGATTGTATTTACCATTAAGGATAAGAAAATATATTTTACAGAAGGTATGTCACAAGATGTACTGGATGAGTCGAAAGGTATCATTTCTGGAGGAGATTATAAAGAAGTGCTTTCTGCCTATATCGGCTTGCAGAGTGCGGAAGAATTTTCAAAGCTTGTTCATGGCGAAGAGGAACAGGTTCATTTTAATGCAACTTTTGGAAAACAGCACGGTGAATTCCTGCTGTTACATGTGTCCGGCTATTCTGTCAAATCAGGCAATAGTATGGAAATATTCGGTATTATCTCAGATGAGCGAGAAGCAAATAATCAATTGATGATCGCTTTAAAAGAGCTGTCCGATATTAAATATGCTTTAGATCAGTCTGTGATTCTAGCAATAACAGATCGGCAGGGAAAGATTATACATGCCAATACACATTTTAGCGCAATATCCGGTTACTCTCCCAGTGAATTAATCGGAAGCACCCATCAGTTGATTAATTCGGGGTATCATTCGAGAGCGTTCTTTAAAGAAATGTGGCGGAAGATTGGTTTTGGCGGTGTTTGGAATGGGGAGATCAGAAACCGTGCAAAAGATGGTTCTTTTTATTGGGTAGATACGACGATTATTCCGGTGAAGGATGCTAAAGGAAAACCGATACAGTATATTGCCATGCGTTATGATATTACGGATAAGAAAAAAAATCAGGAAAAAATTCGTATGATGGCTTATTATGATCATTTGACAGGCGTGGCCAATCGGCGTAAATTTGATGATCTTTTAACTCAAAAAATTGCATTTTCTGCAGAGAATGATATGAAATTTGGCATCATGTTTGTGGACTTAGACGGTTTCAAATACGTCATTGATACGCTGGGAAATATCGCAGGTGATGAATTACTTATCGCCGTTGCCCGCCGTTTGGAAAAGATAATTGGCGAGCGGGGGATCGCTGCCAGACTAAGCGGGGATGTTTTTGCCGTCTTGATTGATTCGATCGCTGCTCCAAAAGGAATGCAATGCTTTGCAGAAGCGATTATTACCAGTTTTAAAGAACCTTTTGCGATCAATGCATACCAGTTAAATATGACTGCTAGTGTTGGTATCGCTACTTATCCCGAGGCCGGTTCAGATACGTCTACGATGATGAAGCATGCGGATTTGGCTATGTATCGTGTGAAAAACAGGTCTAAAAACGATTATGAATTTTTTGATAGGGAAATGAAAATCTCTAATCAACGGGCTTTTCAAATTAAAAATGATTTAAGAATGGGCTTGGAAAACAATCAATTTTATATGGTGTATCAGCCTAAAGTTTCTCCGGAAGAGGGCATCGTCACCAGCTGTGAAGCGCTGATACGCTGGAAGCATCCTGATTTTCAAGAGATTTCTCCTGGGGAATTCATCCCTTTGGCGGAAGAATTAGGGATGATTAATGATATTGGCGATTGGGTGATAGAAAATGTCTGCAGGCAGCTGCAGCAATGGGAATCGCTTGGATACGACCTGCTTCCGGTGTCTATTAACTTATCCTCGAGTCAGTTTTTGCAAGTGAATTTTACAGAAAAATTCTGGTCTCATCTCCAAACATACCGCGTTCATCCAGCTTGGATCCAAATTGAAATTACGGAAAGTCTCTTTATTGATAATATGAAATATGTCCAGCAAATTTTAGAAACAATGAAGGAGCAGGGGATTAAGGTGGCGCTGGATGATTTTGGAACGGGTTATTCTTCCTTGGCGTACTTGCAAAAGCTGGATTTAGATATTTTGAAGATTGATAAGTCTTTGATTCGCGGGATTTCCAATGTTTCTACCAAAAAAGAAATAGCGACAACCATTGTTCAGCTTGGAAAGAGCCTTGGCATGAAGGTAGTTGCGGAAGGGGTAGAGAACAAAGATGAAATGGAGATTTTATGTCGATATGATATTGATGAAATCCAAGGTTATTACTACAGCAAACCGCTAACTGTTCCAGCAATGTCGGAAATATTAAAGACGAAAAAGATAGTTCCATAAAGGCTCTCCGGCTATTTTATGGAATATTCTACGAAAAGTTATGGTAACCCATGGAAAAGAAAATCATCCCAGGAATCTTTATGATTCTTTTTGGGATGACGTAATATTGGAGTATATTTGGTTTTTTCCTGCATGTTTAGCTTTATATAAGGCTTCATCCGCCTGCTGGATGATTTGCTGATAATGGCTGCATGTATCCGGATAGGTTGCAGCACCAATGGAAACCGTCACATGTATGTACCGATTCTTAGAAATTTGAAAAGAGTGCTCCGCGACTTCCTCTCTGATTCTCTCAGCAACTTCTAACCCGTTAGTAATGCCGCAGTTTGGCAGAATAATCAAAAATTCATCTCCGCCATGGCGAAAGGCTTTATCCAAAGAGCGGGTGTTCTTTGCTAAAATGTTGCTAAACTGTGTTAAAAGCTGATCACCATCGGGATGGCCATAGGTGTCATTTATCTCTTTAAATTGATCTATATCCAATGTTAATATGGTCAGCTTTTCCTTTTTTGTAACGGCTCTGTCAATGGATTTCTCCCAGATAGCTGCAAATGAACGCATATTTTGCAGTCCCGTCAAAAAGTCAGTTGATACTTCTTCTTTATACCTCGATAAAAGCATCTCTGTTTTTTTCATATAGTTGGTGAAAAAGAGAGCAGTCAGCCCGCCTGCAAAGGATATCAAGCAATACATCGGTAAAAAAGTTATCAGATAAAAATAATGGTTACTAAAATGGAACATCGTAAAAATAGCAAATACCACATTTGAATATAGAATCATGATAATTGCTTTTCGATAAGTTCCTTTTTCCTTGTCAGGCTGGTACAGTTTATAAATCAATTGAAAACCGGCAAGCAGGGCGATCACGATAAACATTGCGGATACAGAAAAGTCTGACATGCCTCCAATCATAAATCTGCCAATAATCAAGACGATACCGGCAATCACAGCTGGAAAGAATCCGTTAAACAGAAGCACCAGCATAATCGGTACAAAACGTAAGTCAACGAGGATATTTTCTGCCATCTCAATGGAGAATACGATTAATATAACACTGGCTAATCCACAAATAACTCCATCTATGATTCCCTTTTGCCAAAACGGCATGGCAGCTATATTTAATTTGGATCGCAGCGGTATGTACAAAATCGTTAAAGTGATAATAATGCATAGATTAATAAAAAAATCATCAAAAAAGTAAAATAGTATATTTCCGTTTATCAAACGGTTTCCTCTCCTTTATTCTACAATCAAGCTTTTTCTGGAGGTGTAACATTTTTAATATGTATGTCATTTTATAAATAATAGAAGCTGTTTCTTTTCAGAGATGAATAGACAGCTATTACCGGTTCAGAATTTGCTTTTATCACCTGATAAGATGCATAACGAGACTTCCTGGTAACTGATTCTTTGGAAATAGTTCTATATTCTATTATTAAGATTTTATCATGAATCTTTATACTTACCAAGCTATCCGCTAGATTTTATTTAATCCTGCATATAGATCGACTGATTTCATTCTTGGAGCTTTGTTGAAAAAGGGTATGTTTTCTCGCTTTTGTCTCTTTCCTTTTTAAAAGAAATATACGTTATTTCTCTGAAAACTATGTTAAAATAAAGCTAATCAATAATTCTCTCAAAGCGAGGTGAATGATAAGTGGACGTCGGAAAAATGTCTATGATCATGAGTCAGGCTAATTTGCAGACACAGATGTCTTTCAGTTTAATGGGAAAAGTCATGGATCATGCGGAAACGCAAAATGCGGAGATGGTTAAAATGCTGGATCAGCCGCAACATCCGGACTTAGGACATTCCATTGATGTGCAGGCCTGATTGTTTCGATTTGTGTGTGTACCGTAAAAGCAATGTCCCCGCTTTCATGTAAAGGTGAAGTGGGGATTTTACATTCCCTGTTTTCATAGGATATAACAGCAAGATGCTTCATCTTTAAAAAAGGGGCGTGATCATTATTTCCAATTCAAAAAGCCGAGCCCAGATTCTTCAAGAAGAATTAATTGAATTATTAAAAAGAGATTTAATCAGTATGGAAGATTATAAGCGCATCTTAACCGCTCATCAGGAATATGCGCGACAGATAGATGAACCAGTGGATGAGGAAGGAGAAGATGCGCTTCAAGATTTGTATCAGACTGCTGAACAGCTTCAGCCTGATGAAGAAGGGCAATCTCCTGCTGCCAAGTCTGGCAAAGAACGAATGACGCGGTTTTTACAGGGAGATCAGGATAAAAAAGATTGGCTGAATGCGCCAGAGGAGCAGGAAGGAGCAAAACCAAAGAAAGAGAAGCCGGTACGGGAGCCGAAGACGGCGGAGCAAGTCCGGGAAAGAAACATTACTTGGCTGCTTATTTTAGGGGTTTCTTTTCTGCTGATTAGCGGACTTGTGGTAGCTACCAGTTCCTGGGACCAGATGGGGCCTTTGTTAAAGGTTGCCGCATTGCTTGGTGTTGCGGTTTTCTTTTTAGCATTGAGCGGTTTATCTTCCCGCTTTCTTAAAATCGAAAAGACGGCATTTGCATTTTTGACACTGGGCAGTTTATTGTTGCCGATAGCGATTATCGGGATTGGATTTTTCGGATTGTTTGGCGAGTACCTCACGTTAACCGGAGAGGGGCGTTATTGGCTGGGAATACTGTGTACGCTGGTTCCGCTTCCGTTGTATGCATGGAATGCTTATAAGACAAGGGCCAAGTTATTTGTGTGGATTTTTTATTTATTCTTATCTTTTTTTATCGGTTTTTTCCTTGCAGCATTGCAAATACCGGTAGATATGTTCTTTTTCTTGATGATGCTGTACAACGGTATTTTGTTAGTGGTATATCATCGTTTTCAGAAGAAGGAGCAGAAGGTGCTTCGCGTCTTTTTACCTGAATTGCCTGCTTATGCACAGTTGAATCTGATTGTCTCCACGTTATTGATGCTGTTTGTTTATAATCAGGCAGTGTTTTACAGTTTTAATGTGCTTTTAACGGCTTTTCTATATATGGCCATGGTGTTTGTATACCAGACAAAAGGGTATCAGTTCGTGTTTGTCGCTCTATTTGCTTATGGCATTTATCAGCTGACAGAGAATTCTATATTGTATACCGCAGATTCGTTGATTTATGCACTTATGGGTGCAGCATATTTAGGATTTGCCTATGTGATGCGGAAAGACCGTTTTGCGCGTAATATTTTTTACTATACGAGCGGGATTATTTCAGGTTTTGCTTTTCTATATATCAGTTTTCAAGGTCTGGTAGTCCGGGCAGACGGGGATTCTTGGTTTATGCTGCTTGCCTACATCGTTATTGCGGGAACATATGTCTATTTAGCAGAGGTGACGAAGCGGGGCGTGTTCCGATGGATAGCTCCTGCCTTCTTTATGGCGATTGGTATTCAATTTTGGTCGTTAATCATTGAACCGTTCTTCCCGGAAAGTATACTTAACTTTATCTTTTTCTATATGGTGATATTATTTTTGTCGATTGGTTTTCAAAATCGTGTTCCGTATATGCAAGCTGTACAGAAAAGTATGTATTTCTGGTCCATGCCGGTGGTCGGAATAACGATATTACTGAAGCTCTTATTGCTTGAATTTGTTGGTATCGCAATTATGTTTGCTATTCTTGGTGCCATTGCATTATATATGACGCTTGTATCGAAAAAACCGTTAGAAAAGCGTATTACTGCCTGGGCAGTTCCAATACATTGGCTTTTGGCTATGTATATACTCTACTTTGAATTTGCGGAAAACTCCTATGTTTACCGAAACCAGCTGGATATTCCGTTTCAGCTGGCGACAGCGGGGGTGATTCTGCTCGGTATCAGCCTTATCTGGAAGCAGAGAAAGCAGCAGGAATTGACACGTACAACTTTTTATACTGGGCAGGGAAGCTATCTGTTAGCGATGCTTTTACTGTTTGCAGATTTTGCTGGGGATGACATATTTGTAAGACCTGTACTGTTGTTTATCGGAATCGGGGTAATGTACTGGCTTGTCCGTTTTACGGGGCAGCAAATGCTTTGGAGCTTGGTTACGACGGTAAGTTTAGGCTTTTATGTCGCGTTATTAAGTTCATTTTCAATCGATACGTTATCGGGTTTTGTCTGGTTTATGCTTGGTCTGCCTATCATCTTTTTGGCAGTGGAACATTATTTAGGAAAATGGGATGCACATGTAAAGCCTTATTTCTTTTATTTTGCACAGGCTGTACTTTTATTTTTAGTTCTTCTCATCGCAGGAGATAGTGCAGCTCAGCCGCTTCTTCATCCGGCGGTCTGGCTCGTTCCGCTTCTTATTTATGTTTATACAGTATGGGCAAAGGAAAAGGAATGGCAGATAAAAGTCGCTTTATATGCCGGACTCCTGATGCTGGTTGGTGCGGTGGTTTCTTTCATTTCACATTATGAACTATTGTCAGATTTCTCGCTTATCTACGCCTGGCTGGTTGCCGGGCTGATGATAACTGCCATTTGGTTAGGTATGCCTGCCATATGGAAACGCCGTATCGACTGGTTTTTGATTCCGTATTTAAATCTGGTTCTGGCCATGGGCGTACTTCTGGCAGTTGTCCAGGAATTTTGGCAGCTCATCAGCTTTGTTGGACTGATTGTCTTGATTTCCTATTTCCTTCATAAGCGGAAGGGCACCGTATTTCTTGTTGTTCCTTTATTCTTCTCCGTCTATTTATGGCAAATGCAAGGAGTGTTTGAGGGCGCAGTTGATTTATGGCTGATTTATAACGTTGGATTTGGTGTTTTAGCAGCTGCTGGAAGCTATTTATTTACAAAATTGTATGAGGCACATGAGGGGAGACTGCAAGCTGTTGATTGGTATTCGCTGATGGCAGTTGCCTATCTGATTTCTGCATTGCAGTGGGCAGGAGATCTGGATAATATTTGGCTGACTGTGATGCCGCTTATCTTGTTCGCTTCCTGGTTTTTCTTGCAGATGAATCGTATTGACCACAGTATGCCGCGGAAAATATGTATTACGATTGGCGGCCTGGCTTGGTTAGCACCTTACTATTTGCTGCTTGGTCATTATAGCGATGCGGTTCCAAAAGTCATTTATGGGGAACTGCAAGCCTTGCCGATCCTTGCTTTGGCGATTCTGCTGTCTAAGAAAACATGGCATAATCATGGAGCGCTTATGCGGCATATCCAGACTGTGCTGCTGATTATGATTACGATATATTTAATTGCCGATGCCATCCAAAGCGGGACGATTCTGGATGCATTGATTATCGGTATTCTATCCATTGTGTCCTTACTTGCAGGGATGCATTACCAGTTGAAATCCTATTTCTTTGTCGGGATCGGCACATTGCTATTTAATGTGATTTATCAGACACGGCCATATTGGGGCAATCTTCCATGGTGGGCGTATCTGCTTATTGCCGGTATATTATTTATCGCTATTGCGAGTTACAATGAATGGAAAAAACAACGTGACGGGGAAGGGAAGGTGGAGAAAAAGCTGAAGCAAATGATTTCTCGTTTGAAAGAATGGAATTGAATAGAGCAGTTTGGAGATACTATAAAATATAGCATTTCCAAACTGCTTTATATATAGGTATCTGTACAGGCAAAAATATTTTATTTCTGTCAAAAGAGGCATATAATAGAATTGTAAACAAATTGTAATAAAAAGAAAGAAGGATGTTTCATGGAATTCAATAATGTGACGGTAGCGGGCAGTGGTGTTTTAGGAAGCCAAATTGCCTTCCAAGTATCTTATAAAGGGTTCAATGTAACAGTGTACGATATTAATGACGAGGCTGTTAGTGCTGCGAAAACGCGTATGGAAAAATGGCAGCAACGTTATAAAGAAGATTTGAAGGCAACAGATGCAGAAGTAAAAGAAGCTCTCAATAGTATGCACTTCTCTACAGATTTGAAAGAAGCTGTCGCCGATGCAGATTTGGTAATTGAAGCAGTGCCGGAAAAAGAAGCGATTAAATTAGATTTCTATCAAAAACTTGCTGAATTTGCACCAGAGAAAACCATTTTTGCATCGAACTCATCGACGATGCTTCCGAGCCAATTTGCTGAAACAACTGGTCGTCCAGATCAATTTCTGATGCTGCATTTTGCAAATGAGATTTGGAAAAACAATACAGCAGAAATCATGAAGCATGCAGGGACAGATATGACTGTATTTGATGATGTTGTGGCATTCGCAAAACAAATCGGTATGGTTGCCCTGCCTATTTATAAAGAACAAACAGGATATATCTTGAATTCCTTATTGGTTCCATTCTTAGATGCAGCACAAAATCTGTTAGTAAATGATGTTGCTGATGCCGAAACCATTGATAAAACGTGGATGGTAGCGACAGGAGCTCCTCGAGGTCCATTTGCTACATTAGATGTGATTGGTATCCGCACACCATATAACTTGGCTGCTGCAAAAGCAGAGGCTGGTGATGAAAAAGCGGAGAGGGTTGCTTCGTTTTTAAAAGAAACCTATTTGGATCAAGAGAAATTCGGGATTGAATCTGGAGAAGGCTTTTACAAATATCCTGACCCGGCATTTGAGGATCCAGATTTCTTGAAATAAATAATCAATAATTAGAAAAAGCTATCCATAATGGATAGCTTTTTCTAATGGTTGTTATGTTGCTGATATGCTTGCTCCAACTGCTGATAATACGCTACTGTTTTATCAATTTGTTCTGTATTGATAATGACAAAACTGTCCAGCGTACGAATAACAATAAATGGAGCCTCCTTCGAACGAAGAAATAGTTTTCCAGTTCCCAATCCTTCCATACGATAATTTCCAATGCGATTTCCGAACAGGGAAATGCCATTCATGCGTACTGTTATTTCAGGAAGTTCATCTTGGAGGGAGATATTTTCTATATCAGAAAATGCCCATGTTTCTCCATACAAACCGGTCAATTCAAAAGAATTTTCGTTTATTTCCAATGTATTTGGTATAAAAGGAATAGCAAATACAACAATGGTTAGCATCAGGGACAGCAATAATATTGTTTTATTTACCTTTCGTGATTTCTTTTTCACCTTTTTCGTTATCCTAAAAGATTCCATAAATAAAACGAGAAGCATGATAACGTACGAACCTTCCATTGCATAAGGGACATGCAAAAGCTGGAGTAGAAATCCAAAGCTTAAAATAATAGCTATATGTAACATCATCTTACCAACAGCGTGAGGATGCCCTGCTTTGATCATCTTCTGCCGCTCTTCAGGTGTACTTGATTGAAATCCGCTGATGATATAATAATTTTTTCGTATTAAAATAAGGTAACTGAAAAAGAAAAATAGGAGAATTAAAAAGATTTGAATAACGTAGATGTATTCCATTCGATTTGTCCCTTCGCACTTTGTCTGTACTATAATTATGGACTGAGTGTGAGAAAGTTTCAATGCAGATGAAAAAAACGCGTTTTTCGGATAAATGGCACTAGTTTATTTCAAAACCATTGCTTTTTCTGCCGGTTAGGATTAAATTATACTTATTCTATAGATGTCAATAATGTACGTATAAAGGTCTGGTGGTTAGATGAACTATGTATTCGTTATGGCTGGCGGTTTTTTTGGCGCAATGGCCCGTTATGGAATCAGTCTGTGGTTTGGCGACTTGTCATTTCCGGTGGCGACGATGACAGTGAATATGATAGGTTGTTTCTTTTTAAGTTTTCTGTTGACCCTGGTCTCGCTTTCTAAGCGTGATCATCAAGTATGGGCGTTAACTTTTGGGACAGGATTTTTAGGAGCATTTACAACCTTTTCTACCTTTGCGTTGGATATCCTTTTTCTTAACTTGCAGACGGCTCTTTTGTATATTGGGCTAAGCCTGATTGTTGGAATTAGTTTTGCGGGACTCGGTTTCTGGATAGCTAGAGGCGTTCATTTACGTATCAGGAAAACATAAAAACAAGGAAGGAGGAGTCAGTCCCGTGATTTCGGCAGGTATTGGCGGTGCGTTTGGTGCATTATTACGGTACATAATCAGTGGGTATATGAAACCGTTCAGGGCGAAAAAGGGTATTATCTTTCCGGTGGCGACCTGGCTTATTAATATATCCGGTTCGTTGTTGCTGGGAATGCTGTATGGACTGGATTTATCTTTACAGCTGTGGCTTCTGTTGGGAGTTGGTTTTTGCGGCGGCTACACGACTTTTTCTACTTTTGGCAAGGAAGTGATTGATCTGCTGCTGGATAAACAGTGGCTGCAGGCTTTTTGGTATGTTGCTACGTCTGTTTTGTTAAGTATTGCAGCAGTTTGGGGAGGTATGCATGTGGTTTTTATTTTTTCTTAACATGTATTTTCTTATAAACCAACTTGCGTATTTTAATAAAGTAACTTTCTTTCTATAGGAACAGAGGTGAAGTGTAAGGCTCACCGCTGCGGCGGACCGTTTTGCTTTCCTAGGGGCACGCTCTTCAGCTAACTTTTGCCAAGAAGAGCGCTTGGCAAAAGTGGATCTTCAGAGGGTGCTGATCCCTCAGGAGTCAAAACGGTCCGCCTCCGCTAGTGGGGTATTCTATGCATGAAATAGCTGAACAAATAAAAGTTAAATCAGACAGAACACATTTTTCGTGGTGCATGGTAAAAATAGTCAGCAAGCAGTCCTTTCTGTGCATGAAAGCTATTCTCGATATGAGCGATTCATGCTGTCATGAAACTGAAACACCAGAGTGATTGTTTATTTAGCTGAAGCCGTCCCCATGAAAAGCGGAGGGCTTGGCCGGAGCAGTTGCTATACAGCCTATCCTGTTCAAAAAATAAAAGGACGCTTTAACTCAAAGTAAGCATGATAATAGGAATCATGTTTATCCTTGAACAGCAAGGTTTATATGCTTATTTTAGATGCGAAAGTTGAGTTAATAAAAAAGCAGTTATCTCCATTTGCGGAGATAACTGCTTTTTTCATGAAAGTTTACAGACCATTGCTTTCAACAACAGCGTCTTTTTTATTAAAGGTGTCTTCGTCTAAGTTGCCCAGCACTTTGGAAGTGACGGTACCTGAAACCATGCTGCCGTTGACATTGACAGCAGTACGGCCCATGTCAATCAGCGGCTCAACAGTAATCAGCAAGCCTGCTAGAGCAATTGGAAGTCCCATAGAGGACAGTACAATAATCGCCGCAAATGTTGCACCGCCGCCAACTCCGGCAACACCGAATGAACTGATAGCTGTAATCAGTACAAGCTGTACAATAAAGCTAAGCGACGTTGGATCGATACCGACAGTTGGTGCAATCATGACGCCAAGCATTGCCGGATAAATACCTGCACAAGCATTTTGTCCCATGGTTGCCCCAAAGGAAGCGGACATGTTCGCAGCTCCGTCATCGACACCAAGCGCATTTTTCTGTGCAGTGACGTTTAAAGGAATCGCACCTGCACTGGAACGTGATGTAAAGGCGAAACCAAGAACCGGAAATACTTTTTTCATAAATGTAACGGGATTTAACCGGAATCCGCTGACAATCAGCATATGGATCAGCACCATCACAATCATTGCCACGTAGGATGCAATCACAAATTTACCAAGCTGTACAATACCGGCAAAGTTAGTGGTTGCGACCATATTTGTCATCAATGCGAGCACCCCGAATGGTGTTAAGCGTAAAATAAGGGTTACCAGCCGCATGACAATGGCAAATACGGCATTAACCATCTTGGTAAAGCGTTCTGCCTGCTCCGGCTGTTTCCTGCTCACTCCGAGGGTAGCTATCCCGACCAGAATAGAGAAAATAACAACAGCAATAACCGATGTAGAACGTTCCCCTGTCATATCCAGGAAGATATTATTCGGGATAAAGTTAATAATCCGCTGCGGTGTCGTTTCTTCTGTCATCGAATCCAAGCTTTCTTCCATGGAAGCACCGCGTTCTGTTTCTTCTTGACCAGCTTCAATTTGTTCTGCGTTCAAATCAAAGACAAGAGAAGTTACCACACCGAGCGTTGCTGCAACAAGTGTGGTGGAAATAAGTATACCAATCACTAAGCTGGCCAATTTACCAAGCTGTTTCGTTTCATTCAGGTTAATGATAGCACGAATAATGGAAACCATAACGAGCGGAATCACAATCAGCATTAAGAAACGGATATAGCCGCTGCCGACAATATCGAACCAGTCCAGGGTCCGTGTAAGAATATCTGACCCTTCTCCGTAGGTAACGTGGAAAATAGCTCCTAATACAATACCGAGCCCCATACCGGTGAAAACGCGTTTCGCAAAGGAAACATGTTTTTTCTGCATATAAATCAATAAACCGATTAATGCAAGTAAAATAACAACATTTAATACAATAAACCAATTATCCATTGGGCAGTATCCTCCTTCAGTGAATATTTCTAAAAGTGTCTGTTCAAAAAGTAAGTTACGTAAAAGATTTTGTTCTTCCCAGGCTTTTTGAACACCTCTGTATAAATCCAATGAAAATAGTACGGATTAAACTATACATTGATTCTTTTTTGATTTCAAGAAACCTGCTTTAAACATGATGAAGAAAATTTTCTCCTGCGCATATAGAGAAATGCAGGTTGTTGATGTATCATCGGATAGTTCCTTGCCTTTATCATGTGCTATCTTGGAAAGAACATGATAAATTTGAAACGAAAAAGCGAAGAAAACCTGACAGTTCCTCTTTCGAAAAGGCTGTCAGGTTTTCTTCCCTTTTGTGCACTTATAGGGTAAATGTTTGTTTCTGAACAGTGTATTTTGCTAGTGTCTCCCGGTTTACTTCATAGCCGATGCCGGGAGATGCCGGAACCTGTACGATGCCATCTTTGACGTGTACTTCCGGATCAATAATATCTTCGTCCCAATAGCGGGAAGAAGCGGCGGTGTCTCCAGGCAAAGTAAATGCAGGAAGTGAGGTGATCGCGATATTATGTGCACGGCCTACACCGGATTCCAGCATGCCGCCGCACCACATTGGAATATTCGCTTCTTGACATAATGCATGTACGCGTTTCATGGTTGTGATTCCGCCGACACGGCCGACTTTCATATTAATAATTTTGCCGCTGCCGATTTGAATTGCTTGTCTGGCATCTTCATAGGAATGAATGCTTTCATCCAGACAAATCGGTGTTTTAATATGTTTTTGCAGTTCCGCGTGATCAATTAAATCGCCCGCTGCTAATGGTTGTTCGATCATCATGAGGTTATATGGATCCAGTTTTTTCAGTGTATCGATATCATCCAATGTATAAGCAGAGTTCGCATCGACCATCAAGGGAATATCAGGGAAATATTCACGGATTTCCTTGACCACCTCGACATCTTTTCCGGGTTTAATTTTAACTTTAATCCGTTTATATCCTTCTTCGGTTTTCTCTTTTATATTGTGAAGCATGCGCTCCATATCATCTTCAATTCCGATACTGACACCAACCTCAATTTCTGTTCTGGATCCGCCGATAGCTTCAGCCAGCGAGATGCTCTGTTGTTTTGCATAAATATCCCAGGCAGCAGCGTCGATAGCAGCTTTGGCCAGGTTATTACGCTTAAATGGCGCAAATAAATCAGTCAGTTCGTCCGGATGCGATATTTCCCGGCCGAGTGTAAGAGGGATTAAATATTCCTCCAGCATGACCCAGGCAGCTTTTGTAAATTCTTCAATATAAAGCGGAGATTCAGACGTAACACATTCTCCCCAGCCAATGGTTCCATCCGCATCTTTAGCTTCTAAAATGATAAATTCACGGTCTTGTTCTGTCCCAAAACTTGTTGTAAATGGGTTTTTCATACGCATGTTCATACGATGCATGGTAATCTCTGTAATTTTCATGAAAAAGGCTCCTTTTTTGTAATATGCCGGTTAGATAATAAAATCAATGGAATATGTCTGTTGGATGCATGAATCTTTATGCATTATTTTTTATTATAAAGCAGATGCATACACCATGGCAATATGGATTGCTGATAAAAGGGAGGAGCCTCAACTTTTCCGCTCGCATGCACAGGAAATAAAAAAGATCAAAGACTCCTTTCGTTCGTCTTTGATCTTTATCGTATCTTCTTTAGGCAAATATATCCATTGCCTGTTCGAATAATTGTAATTGACTATTGTTCCCAGGCTGTTCTGATATAACGTAAGCGTATGTGCCATCTTTTGCTTGCTGTCTAGCTTTTGCGGTATCTTGAAGCATGGTATCAAGTATATCGTAAATACGCTCTTTTATTCGCTGCTCATAGATGGGAAACATCAGCTCGACCCGTTTAATCATGTTCCGTGTCATTAAATCCGCCGAAGATAAGAACGTATGCATATCTCCATTATGATGGAAAAGGTAAATGCGGCTGTGTTCCAAAAATCGCCCGACAATACTGATGACCCGGATGTTTTCACTTACAGTCGGTATACCAGGACGCAGACAACAGATGCCACGGACAATCAAATCAATTTGCACGCCGGCTTTGGAAGCTTCATAAAACTTTTTAATCAGCGGCTTGTCTGTTAAGGAGTTCATTTTGGCAATAATCCGCCCGTTTTTAAATTGCTTATGAAATTGGATTTCCTGATCAATAAGTTTGATTAAATCATTTCGGATATCAAATGGAGCCATGGACAAATGGTGAAAATCCGGTTTTTCCGTATAACCGCTCAAATAATTAAAGAAATTGGTTGCGTCGATACCGTACTTTCTTTTCGTTGTCAGATAAGACATGTCTGTATAAAATTTAGCGGTCTGGTCATTATAATTTCCGGTTCCAAGGTGCACGACACGTTCCACTCGATTATCCTGTTTACGGACAATCAGAGTAATTTTACTATGTGTCTTTAACGAAATCATTCCGTAGATAACATGACAGCCGGCTATTTCTAATTGTTTAGCCCACTCCACATTATTTGCTTCGTCAAATCGTGCTTTTAATTCTACCAGTACAGTGACCTGTTTCCCGTTTTCGGCAGCCCGTTTTAAACTGGCAATAACTGGGGAATCGCCGCTGACACGATAAAGCGTCTGCTTAATAGCCAAAACGTCCGGATCATCTGCAGCTTCCCGCATCAAGTCAACAATCGGTTCAAAAGATTCGTATGGATGATGAAGAAAGAGATCTCTTTTTCGGACAGCTTCAAATACAGACTCGTCTTCGTGAATGTCTTGAGCCGGCTGTGGAATGAATGTTTCATAAATAAGCTGTTCATAATCATGCTTGACATGATCATAGAAATCATTTAAACAGGTTAAATCCAGCGGACCATCCACAATGTATAAGTCTTTCTCGTGAATTTCCAAGTCATGAAGTAAAAAGGAAATGATTTTCGGATCCTGATCGGCAGCACTCATTTCCAAGCGGACGGCAGCTCCGAATTTCCGCTTCTTCAGTTCTTTTTCAATTTCTTTTAATAAATCATGTGCGCTGTCTTCATGAATATTCATGTCTGCATTTCTGGTAATACGGAAGGTACTTGACGATAGCACACGGTAGCCCTGAAAAAGTTTATGGATAAAAAAGCCGATAAGATCTTCTAACAAGACATAATGATGGGTGTCATCAATCTGTATGAACCGGTTTAACAATGCAGGCACTTGAACAATGGCAGTTTTCTTATGGCACTGTTCTTGTTCATATTTGTCTTCTAATTGAATAGCAAGGTTTAACGATTTATTTAACAGCATTGGAAACGCACGGTAAGCATCGATGGCCATCGGGGTCAGAATCGGATAAATTTGTTCATCAAAATAGTGCTCTAATTGATACAACGCATCTGCGGATAAATCATCCATCTGCAAGAGGCGGATCTGCTGCTTTTCTAATTCCTTTTTTAATTGTTTGTACTGTTGATACTGCTGCCCCACCAGCTCGTGATTTAATTTTGCGATGGCAGACAGCTGCTGTTTCGGAGTTAAATTTGATTTATCATCCGGCCGGTTAAAGTTGGCTTTTACTTGATCTTTTAATCCAGCAACCCGTACCATAAAAAATTCATCCAAGTTCGATGAGAAAATCGATAAAAACCGCAGTCTTTCAAGCAGCGGATTGCTGTTATCAGTTGCTTCTTCTAATACACGTTTATTAAAAGAGAGCCAACTCAGCTCCCTGTTATTATAAGAGGCGGATGAGCTGGTTTCTATTTGTTTTTCCATGGAACACCCTCCCTTTTAAGGTTCTATATATATCATAATCCTTTTCAATATAAAGTATGTTAAAGGGATGTAAAGTTTATGTGAACATTCTGTGTAACAGGGGAGAATGTTTCCGAATCACCCTGCAGACTGTTGTGCTTAGAGCGTCAAACGTCCTCTTAAACAGAAAGTCCGTTCTACCACGTATGGAACTCCAATTCCACATCTTTTCGAATGGCCTTTTCCACATGCTTTTTCTGTTTTTCGGCTTGATATGCTTCCGGCATGGCATTTGCATTCGTATAGACGCGAATAAGAAGGCTGTTCTTCTGTAATTGAAAGGATACCTCTTCCACAACCTGTCTTTTCGTAGCGTCCAGACAATAAGTGAATTTTAATAAGGAGCCCAGATCTAATAATTTATGACGTTCTTCTTTTAAGAACCATGATTTGTATGGCTCGATAAACTGCTTGAACACCGTCTTATTTTTATAAGAAGCGACAAGTGCCAGTTTAAGCCGTTCCTGATGCTCTAAGCCGTCAATGGTACGATTGGCAAGCAGATAGAATGTATGCTGCGGACTGGATTCCGAATCAATATACTCCCCGAGATTAAATAAAAGACTAGACATGTTAAGCAATTCCCGGTCCTGCTTGTCCGCATGGATAAGCCCATTTTCTTTGCAAAAATCAAAAAGTTGGCTGGCCAGCTTCTGGACGTGTTCAATATGTTTTTTGTTTAAATTATAATCATTGATAAGCTCCTGAATACTTTCTTGAAGCACATCCGGATAGAGAGGAGCATCGGTTTCCAGGGCCAGATGTTCATATAAAACCCCGTCGCGAAGCCCTTTCCGGCTCAGAACAAGGCTTTGTGCTTCAACGGTCTGAAAAAGACAATGAAAGACTTCAATGGCAGGAATGATGATGTCTGCCCGGTCTTTTGTAAGTCCGTCTACTTTCGCTAATTTATTTGGTTTTAAGGAAGTTAAATAATTGCTGACCTCCACAATATCCTTTTGAGACATTTGATATTCATGCAGACCGGCCAGAGGATAGGACTCCAGGTTTTGATGAATTTGTGCCATATTACGGGCACTTCCGCCAATAGCTACTAATTTTACGTCTTTATTTTCAAGCCAGGGCAGTGTTGCAAATTGTTTTTTCAAGTAAGAGCGCAATTTTTTTAATTCCTGGGTGGTGGGAACTGGATTTTGGAAGAAATCCTTTAACGTAAGGGCGCCGAAAGGGAAACTGTGTGAATCTTTCAATTCACGGTTTTGGAAATAGGTCACTTCTGTACTTCCACCGCCAATATCCACGGTAACGCCTTCTTCGATAGAGGTCGAATGTACAACAGCTAAATAGCCGTAGTATGCCTCTTCCGCTTCACTGAAAATACGAATGTTTAAACCTGTTTTTTGAACAATCTGCGTTTCAATTTCCTCTTTGTTTTCAGCCTGGCGAATGGCAGCGGTAGCTGCGCAAATAGTATCCTGCAATGTATAAGTAGCCAGTACTTCCTGAAAGCTTTTCAGGGTATTTATTAAAAGGTCTATTCCGTCCTGGTTTAACGTATTGTCCTCTTCCAAGAAGGTGCGCAATCTGGTGGAGGCTTTTACGTTTTCGATTTCTTTGAGACGATTGCTCTTGTTTTTTTCATAAATGACTAAACGCATGGTGTTGGAGCCGATGTCAATGATGGCATAGTGCTGCTTTGTCATCTGTATCACCTGCTTTCTCAAAATATTTCTTTTATTGTATCATAACGTATTAAAAACAAGGATGCGAGCGAATACGCTTTCTTGATTTATATATTAGAGAGGACGAGCCCATTCGTTTTTTGGGTGGATGCATATATTAAATGAGATGTGAAAAGGGAAGGAGCGAGTGTAGAATGCATGAGATGCGTCAATTTCCTGAAGAACCAATGAATCCATATGGGGGTATGGATTCCCGCCTCTTTTTTGGAGGGCCTGGGTTCTGGGGACCGGGGTTTTATGGTCCGGGATTTTATGGCCCCGGTGTCTTCGGCCCAGGGTATGGACCTCCAATTTATGGAAATCCGGTTTTCCAATATGGTATCCCGTTTTTGGGCGGGGTCATCACGGGGATGGCTATTGATCAGTTTCCTCGCTATGAACAGCCATATGGTCATCCAGCCTTGCATTGGCAAGGGAATCAATCTGTTTAATGTAGAAATATATTAATCTAATCTATGTTGTTACGAGTCGTATGAGATATTGCATCGCCTTTCCATGCGGCTCCTCCAGATAAGCCCATCCTTGTATGTACAGAGAATACAGGGATGGGCTTATCTGGAGTTGCTTGGTTTCCTTGTTTTTTAAAAGGGAATAGATGTAATATAGAAATAGTTCAATACAATAAAGCATGGAAAGGAGGGAGTGCATTTGAGCCTTTTACCTCATGCAAGTTTTCATCCGTTAAGTGAACGGGCAATGATTATTACGTTAGGAGAGGGGATTGATCCTAATCTGCATGCCTATGTTCAGCATGTGATGTCGATTTTAAATGAAAACCCTTTCGAAGGATATGTTGAATCTGTTCCGAGTTATACAGGGATTACGGTATTTTATGATCCAATAAAAGTTAGGAAAAACACCCGCCATAAAAAGAATATTTATCAAGTAGTGATGCAATGGCTGCAAGAAAGGGTGAACGAGGCAGGGAAGGATTACACGCCAGAAAGTAAACAGCATATTGTCGAGATTCCAGTTTGCTATGGCGGAGATTTTGGTCCGGATTTAAGCGACGTTGCAAAGAAAAATGCGTTAAAAGAAGAAGAGGTTATTCATATTCATGCGAATGGAGAGTATCTGGTCTATATGATTGGTTTTGCACCGGGATTTCCGTTTATTGGCGGGATGTCTGAGGAAATTGCAACGCCGAGGAAGGAGAAACCGAGAGAACTCGTGCCAGCCGGTGCTGTTGGAATCGCGGGCGCCCAGACAGGAGTTTATCCGTTTGCAACGCCGGGAGGGTGGCAATTAATCGGACAGACCCATGTCACTTTATTTGACGTTGACCGGGAACAGCCGAGCCTTTTGAAAGCAGGTGATATAGTGAAGTTTAAGCCAATCTCCCGGCAGGAATATGAGGAGCAGAAGGAGGCGAGATAATGGAAGCAGAGGTCTTAAAGCCGGGGATGCTAACGACAGTACAAGATAATGGAAGATTCGGTTATTTGAATCAGGGTGTGCTCCAAAGCGGTGCAATGGACCCTGTTGCAATGCGAACGGCTAATTTATTGATAGGCAATGATGAAATGGAAGCTGTGCTTGAATTAACGATATCCGGTCCGGAAATCCATTTTAAAGAAGATGCGCTGATTGCAGTAACTGGCGGTGGTATGCATCCTATGGTAAATGGGAAGACTTTCTATCTTGGTTCACCAATCTATATTCCAGGCGGACATGTTCTTTCGTTTAAACCGACTGGGAGCGGGATGCGTGCCTACTTGGCTATTGCTGGCGGTTTAGATATTCCGGAGCGGATGCATAGCAAAAGTACCTATTTACGTGCCGGATTTGGAGGTTATCAAGGACGAGCGCTGCAGAAAGGGGACTTGCTGCAGATTCAGAAAGCGAGTGAACGCATCGCAAAACGTAAGGATATATTGGCTGAAAAAGCTGGAGGACAAGCCTGTGCACCTGGGTGGAGAGCGAATGATTTACGGATTGATGATCAGGATCGATATACGATTCGGGCTTTTCCGGGTACACATTTTGAACGTTTTACAAACGAGAGTAAGAAAACTTTCTTTTCCGAAGCGTATGCTTTATCCACGCAGGCTGATCGGATGGGCTTTCATTTTCAATCGGAAAATAAATTAATCCTGGAAGAAGCATTCAATGTTTTGTCCGAAGCAGTTGCTTTTGGTACAGTTCAAGTTCCTAATGAAGGGAAGCCGATGGTATTAATGGCGGACAGGCAGACAACAGGAGGGTATCCAAGAATTGCTCAGGTCGCTGTTGTGGATTTGCCAAAGCTTGCGCAGTTGAGGACGAATGAAACCGTTCACTTTGATCAAATTACGTTTTCAAAAGCAGAAGAACTGTATTTTCAACAGGAAGATGCCATGAGAGAACGAGCAATGGCTATTCAATTAAAGTGGGAAAGTGAAGAGAAATAGCAGCAAAAAAAGGAATGAGAAAGGATGGTTGCCGGTGGAGGAAAGAAAACGTGTTATAGAAAAGATTCGACATGGTGGATGGACGACACCTACTTCAGGAGTTCTGCCGGGTTATGCGCAGGCAAATCTGGTTGTGCTGGATAAAGCTTTTGCGTTTGAATTTTTATTATATTGCCAGCGGAATCCGAAGTCTTGTCCAGTACTGGATGTTACTGATCCGGGGATAGCAGTGCCGGCACTTGCAGGAAAAGATGCGGATATACGCAGCGATATACCGAAATATCATATTTATCGATCCGGCGAACATGTAGAGACAACAGAGAATATGGAACATCTTTGGACCGACACATCAGTTGCTTTTTTACTAGGATGCAGTTTTACCTTTGAAGAAGCATTGATTCAAAATGGAATCGCTATCAGACATAACGAGGAAAACTGCAATGTACCGATGTTTAAAACGAATATAGACACCGTACCAGCCGGATTGTTCAGCGGTCCGATGGTTGTAAGTATGCGCCCGATGAAGCGGGCGGATGCCATCCGTGCTGTACAAGTCACCTCCCGTTTTCCTGATGTTCATGGTGCACCGGTGCATATTGGAGACCCGAGTGAAATTGGAATAATAAATATCACCCAGCCAGACTATGGTGATGCAGTGACATTAAAAGAAGGAGAAATTCCGGTATTCTGGGCTTGCGGGGTAACTCCTCAAGCAGCTGCGAAAGCAAATAAGCTTGATATGATTACGCATGCACCGGGGCATATGTTTCTTACGGATATAAAAAATGAGACATTAGGTGTTCTGTAGACAGAGAAGGGAGGGCTCCATGTGCATGGACAGCTGAGTGAGAAAGAAAGAAACAGATTTTTACGCGGTGCGATTTTCTTGATGGCAACATCAGCCATTGGTCCGGCGTTTCTTACGCAAACGGCGACATTTACTGATGATTTCATGGCCAGTTTCGCATTTGCGATTGTTGTCTCGCTTATCATTGATATCGGGGTGCAGCTTAATATTTGGCGTGTTATTTCTGTATCAGGGATGAGGGGACAAGAAATAGCCAATTTTGTATTGCCTGGTTTAGGTTTTCTGATTGCCGGACTTATCGTGTTTGGAGGCTTTGCATTTAACATTGCAAATTTAGGCGGAGCCGGCCTTGCCTTGAATGTACTTTTTGATCTCCCTCCAGCGCTCGGAGCTGGTATGACAGCTGTGATTACGATTATTATTTTCTCTATTCGAAATTACGGCAAAGTGATGGATCGTTTAATGCAGGTTTTTGGTGTGATCATGGTTATTATGACCGGATATGTTATGTTTACGACCAATCCACCGTATCAAGAAGCATTCGTTCGTGCATTTGTACCTGAAGATTATGTCATATTATTGCTGCCGATTGTCACCATCGTTGGGGGAACGGTCGGAGGCTATATTTCCTTTGCCGGCGGTCATCGATTGGTTGATGCAGGCGTAACTGGAAGAGAAAACGTCGGGTTTGTCAGTAAAGCGGCAAGTTACGGGATTTTAACAACCGGCCTCATGCGTCTATTTTTATTCCTTGCTTTTTTAGGTGTGGTTACTGCGGGATATACCCTTGATGAAAACAACCCTGCTGCAACTGCATTTCTCGTCGGTCTTGGTGATATCGGTTACTATATGTTTGGCATCGTCCTGTTTGTAGCGGCTATTAGTTCTGTTATTGGTGTCGGTTATACGAGTATTTCGTTCTTACGTTCCTTTCATCCTATTTTCGAAAAGTATAATAGTTGGTTTATTGCCGCTTTTATTGCTATATCGGCTGTTATCTTTATTTTTCTTGGAGAGCCGGTTCGGTTATTAATCATTGCCGGAGCATTGAACGGAATCATTTTGCCGATTATTCTCATCACGATTCTTATCGCATCTCGTAAGAAAAAGATTGTCGGTGACTATAAGCATCCGACATGGCTGGTTGTCTTTGGGGCAATTACGGCTCTGTTTACCATTGGCGCAAGTATCATGGCGCTCGAAGGATTACTGGATTTATTTCGATAATGTAAGAGGGAGGAGTTTACGATGTTAACTGTTGATTTAAATTGTGATATGGGAGAAAGTTTTGGAGCTTATAAAATGGGATCGGATGAAGAAATTCTTCCGTTTATTACATCGGCAAATATCGCGTGCGGATTCCATGCGGGGGATCCTTCAACGATGCGAAAAACTGTTCAGATGGCAATGAAACACGATGTGAAGCTTGGAGCACACCCAGGTCTTCAGGATTTAATTGGATTTGGGAGAAGAAATATGGATATTTCCTACAAGGAAGCGTATGATCTTGTGCAATATCAAGTCGGTGCGCTTCAAGGCATCGTTAAATCAGAAGGCGGAACGCTTCAGCATGTTAAAGCACATGGAGCACTGTATAATATGGCAGCTACAAATGCAAATTTAGCTGAAGGAATTGCCCAAGCGGTTTACGACTTGGATCCGAACTTAATCTTGTATGGAATGGCAGGCGGCAAACTGCTTGAAGCAGGTGAAAAAGTCGGCTTGCAAACAGCTAGCGAAGTGTTTGCAGATCGGACGTATCAGGAAACAGGCATGCTTACATCGCGGCGTGAAGCGAATGCACTCATCGAGAATGTAGATACCGCTAGCGCGCAAGTGATTCGTATGGTTACAGAAAATAAAGTGGAAACGGTACAAGGAAAAGATATCATGATTCAGGCAGATACCGTGTGCATTCACGGTGACGGAGCCAACGCGCTTGCGTTTGCTAGACAAGTGAAAGAAAAAGTCAAAGAAGCTGGAATTACTGTACAGGCATTTCAAAAATAGAAAACAAGAGGCTGTCCTTCTAGTCAGGGGACAGCCTCTTGGTGTGTGAAGGGGGATACATATGTAATAGAAGATAAATGAAGTTTCCCTTTATATTTTATTAAAAAGTATTGTAAAACGCTTTCTTATGATTTATACTACATCTAAATCGGTTTACTAAACCGATTTATAAAACGAATGATAAATGGGTGAAGCAGATGGAAAGAACGACGATGGCAGATGTAGCGAAGTACGCAGGAGTGTCTAAAAGTACAGTTTCCCAATATGTTAATGGTCGGTTTGACTATATGGGAAAAGAAACACGTGAAAAAATAGGAGAAGCTGTGAAGCATTTAAATTATCAGCCCAATATGGTGGCGCGGAGTTTAAAGCAAAAAACATCGACAACGATAGGTGTGATTGTCGCAAATATTCTTCATGTATTTTCCACTCAAGTCATCCGGGCGATTGAGGATTATTGTCATCAAAGAGGATTTCATGTGATTGTCTGTAATGCCGATGATCAGCCGGAGAAAGAAAAAAAATACATTGAAATGCTAAAGGCAAAGCAAGTGGATGGCATGATTGCTTTTCCTACTGGAGATAATGTAGCACTTTACCAGCAGCTGCTGGATGAGGGGTACCCATTGGTATTTATGGACAGGGTTGTTGAGGAACTGAAAGTAGACACGATTCTTTTGGATAATGCAGAAGCGGCAAGGCTGGCGGCTGAAACGTTATTACAAGGAGCTTATACACATATTGCCGTAGTAAGTCCGCCTTTAATGGAACAAGTGACACCAAGAATGGAACGTGTCCATGCTTTTCAAAAAGCGATTCAACAGACAAATTCTCCTATTCCAAAGGTTTCTTTGGTAACTGGAGAAATTCATACCATTTATGAAAAACTGGATGCGTTATTTCAAAATAAAGAGCGTCCAGATGCCATTTTTGCGATAAATGACCGTGTACTGCATGAAGTCCTGTCGTTTTTCAGCGGGAAAGATATACAGATACCGGAGGATGCGGCCATCATTAATGTGGATGACGTATCGTTTGCGGATTTTTATAATCCGCCGCTTACGACCATTTCGCAGCCAGCTTTTGATATGGGTGAAAAAGCAGCAGAGATGTTATTTACGATTATTTTAAAAGAAAAAACAGATAAGCAATCGGAAATGGTGCGTTTTAATCCCATTTTAGTCCGAAGAAAATCTTGTTGAAAAAAGGAGAATCATAGAATGAAGGAAATATTGCATACCGTCGCTGGAGAAATGCAGGAAGTCCTAACGCAGGTGGACGCAAATCAAACAGTAGAATTGGCAGAGGAAATTCAACAAGCAAACCGGATATTTATTGCAGGAACAGGCAGGTCGGGCTTAGCTGGCAAAATGTTTGCGATGCGGTTAATGCACAGTGGTTATGCCGTATATGTCGTTGGAGAAACAGTTACGCCAAGCCTGGAATCAAGTGACTTGTTACTATTAATCTCTGGTTCTGGCGGGACGGCTTCTCTGTTAAACTATGCCAAAAAAGCAAAAGACATTACGGCATTGGTTGCATTGGTTACAACAAATACGCAATCTGCTATTGGCGAATACAGCAATCATATTGTCCGCATCCCGGCCGCTACCAAAAAACGGCTGGAAACAGAGCCAGATACCATTCAGCCGCTTGGCAGCCAATTTGACCAATCTGCACACTTGATATTAGACAGCGTGATTGTTTATTTACTGCAAACCTATCCAGGAAACCGTAATGAAGAGAGCTTAAATCAAAAACATACAAATTTAGAATAGGAGAGATTGATATGACTATTATTGAAGGAATCAAAAAAGAGAAAGTAGTAGCGGTTATTCGCAAATCCAGTGAAGAAAATATTGTAGACATTCTGGAAGCTTTGGCGGAAGGCGGTATTCATCATGTTGAAATCACAGCAGAAACGCCGAATGTCAATGCCATTATTGAAAAAGCGGCAGCAAATGTAGATGCATCGATTAAAGTCGGCGCAGGAACTGTATTGGATCCAGAAACAGCACGTTCTGTTATTTTGGCAGGCGCATCCTTCGTTGTGGCTCCAACATGGAATTTACAAACTTTACAGCTTTGCCAGCGTTATGGAGTAGAACATATCCCGGGCGTTCTTACACCAACAGAAATAACGACCGCATATGAACACGGAGCCCGTATGGTGAAAGTATTTCCAGCTGATGCTGTCGGACCTAAATATATTAAAAATATCCGCGGTCCGCTTCCTCATGTAACTGCTATGGTAACAGGCGGAATTACCAAAGATAATTTAAGAGAATATCTGGATAATGGCAGTGCAGCTGTCGGGCTTGGCAGTAATCTGGTAGACGCCACCAAACTGAAAACAGCAGAAGATTATAAAGCGCTGACAGAACGTGCGAAGGAATTTATTGCATTGGCCAAGTAAAAAGCCTAGACGAAGAGAAAGAGCTGCAGAAATGAGTTGGGCGCCATCGTGATGTCTATCTCATTTCTGCAAACAATCATTTACGGACAAGAGATGCACTCATTTTTTAGCAGAAAAGGGAGGTTACGAATGATGAAAATGAATAAATGCGTTTTCATTTCCTGTGTGGTTGCGGCATTGTTCTTTTTCTTGGCCGCTTGTGGGAACGATGAACTTGAGGAGGAAGAAGACGGGACGCTAAAAATTATTGCAGCACATAATCAGACATCACCTGATAATCCTTATCAAGCTGGACTTTTAAAATTTAAAGAAGTTGTGGAAGAAGAGTCGGATGGTGCTATCGAAGTTGAAGTTCATGCCGGAACAATTGGTACAGAAGAAGATGAACTGGTTGAAAAACTCCAGCTGGGAGCAGCGGATGTTGTTGTTGTTTCACCTGGATTTATGACGCAAACCGGAATACGTGAAGTCGATTTATTCTCTGCTCCGTATTTATTCAATGATTATGAGCATTGGCTCCGTACTGTAGATGGAGAAGTTGGGGAGGAAATGGCGCAAATTATCAATGAAAAATCAGATAACTCTTTTAAATTATTAGGTTATTGGTCAGCTGGAACAAGACATTATTATGGAAAACAACCAGTCGAATCAACGGAGGATATGAGAGGGTTATCATTCCGGACGCAAACATCTGGTGTCGTATCGGACTTTTGGACAGAAGTTGGTGCCATTCCATCAGGTATATCCTGGGGAGAACTATACCAAGGATTGCAACAAGATGTTGTTGACTCTTCTGAAAACGCATACCCATTTTTTGTACAGCAATCTCATCATACAACTCCAAATGGACAGTATATCAGCGAGACTGCTCATGATTATACAACGCGTTTTCTTCTGATAAACGGAGAGCGATTTGATAATTTAGATGAAAATCAGCAGCAAATCGTGTCGGAAGCGGCAGAGGCATCTGTTGAAACAGAACGTGAAGTAACATTAGAGCAAGACGAGGAATACAAACAGCAAGCCATTGAAGAGGGGGCAGAAGTTAATGAAGTGAACCGCGAGCCCTTTATTGAAATAGCGCAGCCAATTTTAGATGACTTTGCAGAGGAAATTGAAGTCGAAGAAATGCTTGAAAAAATCCGCGCTCTAGCAGAGGAGTAAAAAGGGGGGGGGGGAGAGACCAGATGAAAAAAACGATACAGGCGCTGGAAAAAGCACAAATCACGATCGGAATTATTTTTTTATGTACATTCTTTTTTGTTATTGTTTTACAAATTGTGACGCGACAATTAGGAATATCCATTATCTGGACGGAAGAAGCAGCTAATTACTCCTTTATTTGGGCTGTGTTTATGGGGGCTGCAGTTATGGTTAATCGCCGGGAACATTTTAACTTTGATTTCTTGCAGCAAAAGTTGAAAGGCAAGAAAAGAATTTTTTTAAGTCTATTTAATGATAGTGTTTTAATTATCTTTAATGTATGTATCTTTTTATTAGGCTTGCAGGTTGTTAATGAGTTTTGGAATTATACATGGTCTACACTTCCGGAAATGAAAATGGGGTATGTCTGGATTGCTATACCAATTATGGCAGGTACAATGCTGGTTTATACACTATCTCATATGGTCCAGCATGTGCAGCATTTAAAAGCAAAGGAGGTTCATGAATAATGGGATTTTTGCTGTTAATTTTATTCTTAGTCTTGATGTTTATCGGTGTACCGATTGCTTTTGTTATAGGAATAGTAGCTTTAATTGGCATTTTGACCATTCCTTATACTCCGGAAGCAACTGTCGCTATGACGATGGTAAATGGGCTGGATTCGTTTGTATTGATTGCTGTTCCATTATTTATTCTGGCAGCTAATCTGATGAATTCTGGAAAGATTTCTGAAAAGCTGATTGACTTTGCTTTGGCCATTGTCGGACCGATTCGCGGGGGATTAGCACATGCAAACGTGTTAGTTTCGATGATGTTTGCTGGTGTGTCTGGAGCATCGCAGGCAGATACAGCCGGCGTAGGGAAAATTCTTATTCCCAGTATGGAGCGTAAAGGCTATGATAAAGAAACGTCTGTAGGGGTTACAGCCGCATCTTCAACTGTCGGAGTAATCATCCCTCCAAGTATTCCAATGATTATTTTTGCAGGGCTGACGAATGCTTCAGTTGGAGCTTTATTCTTGGGAGGAATTATTCCCGGAATTTTAATCGGTTTAGGGATGATGATTTTAATTTATGTGATAGCAGTTAAAAGAAACTATCCCAAGGATAAGCGCGTTGAAATGAAGAAATTGTTTACATTATTTTTAGATGCATTTCCAGCTTTATTAACCCCTGTTATTATTATTGGAGGCATTATATCTGGCTTTTTCACTGCTACAGAAGCTGCAGCAGTAGCGTCTATTTATACAGCAATTGTTTGTATGTTTTATTATAAAACATTAAAAATGAAAGATTTTCCAAAGATTTTATTTGATACACTGGCACTCAGCTCTTTGTCATTATTCGCTCTGGCAGCAGCCAGCGCTCTTGGAGAATTGATGAGCTATTACCAATTGGGAGCGACTGCACAAGCATTTTTCGAAAATAATATTGGTTCACAATGGTTGTTTATTCTTATTATTATTGCGTTTTTCTTATTCGTTGGTACGTTTATGGATGCGATTCCAGCAATGATTCTGTTTGTACCTATTATTTTACCGACTGCTTTAGAATTCGGAATGGATCCGGTGCATCTAGGATTAATTGTTATTATGACACTTGCAATTGGATTAATTACGCCGCCATATGGGCTTTGTTTGCTGCTTGCAGCAAAAATAGGGAATATGTCGATAGAACGGTCCTTTGTAGCAGTCGTTCCATATATTGCCATTGTGTTGATTGTTCTCTTGTTTGTAGCTTTCTTGCCGGATATGGCATTCTATATTCCTGAATTAATCAGCCCATCCTTATTTTAAAAACTCAACTTTTGCACTTTAAAAAGTAACTTCCTTTCCATAAGAACAAGGGTAAGGTGTAAGGCTACCGCCTCCGCTAGTGGGGTGTTCATTATATGAAATAGCTGAACGAATAAAAGTTAGATAAGACAAAACACATTTTTCGAGGTGCATGGTAAAAATGTTCAGTAATTATTCCTTTCTGGGCATGAAAGCTATGTTCGGTATGAACGATAGATTCGTGCTGCCATGAGTTGAATTTCTAAATCAACCATTTGAAACACCAGAATAATTGTTTATTAAGCTTAAAAAAGCGATTATCTCATCTCACTTCATCAGGGTGTTATTTCTTCCAAGCGCTGAAGCATCCTATCAGAGCGCAAGCCCCTGGAAAGCGGAGGGCTTGGCCGGAGCGGTAGCTATACAGCCTATCCTGTTCAAAAAATAAAAGGACGCTCTAAAGAAAAGCAAGTATGATAACAGAGTTCAGTTCATGTTCATCCTGGTACAGCAGGAGTTATATGCTTATTCTTAGGTGCGAAAGCCGAGTTAATAAAATATTTAAAAAGGAGGCTTACAAAAAATGGAGCTATCTGATAAACAGCTTGCGGCAGAGAAAGCCGCTGAACAGGTGAAAGATGGGATGGTACTTGGAATCGGCTCGGGTTCAACGGTTAATTATATGTTACAAAAACTTGCCGAACGAATAGAAACAGAAGGGATTCAGATAAAAGGAATTCCTTCTTCTAAAAAAACGGAGAAGTTAGCAAACGAACTTGGTATTTCACTGACCACCTTTGCTGAACATCATCATATAGACCTTGCTATTGATGGCGCCGATGAAATAGATGAACATTTTCAACTCGCTAAAGGGGGCGGAGGTTCACTGGTTCGGGAAAAGATGGTTGATAGTCATGCAGATTATTTTATTGTGATTGCAGGGGCAGACAAATTGGTAAAAAGATTAGGAGCTTTTCCTTTACCTGTAGAAGTGATTCCTTTTGGCTGGGAAGTAACGGAAAAAAAGCTTCAGGAATTAGGGTGTCAAACGACCTTGCGATACCAGGAAGAAAAGCCGTTTGTATCGGATAATGGCAATTATATTATTGATTGCCAATTTAAAAGCATAGAAGAGCCGGAAAACGTGCATAAGGAAATAAAAGCGCTGCTTGGTGTAGTAGAAACAGGTATATTTATAAATATGGTGAATGAAGTCATTATTTCGGAAAACGGAAAAATAAAGGTTGTTAAACCGTAGAATGGAAACTGGAGGGAATAAAATGAAAGACGTTATTACATTAGGAGAGGCGATGATTGTTTTTAATCCGGAAGCAACAGGGCCGATGAAATTTGTGAATGGGTTTAAAAAACATATTGGAGGTGCTGAGCTGAATGTAGTTGTCGGTTGTTCACGTCTTGGTCTTCGTACAGGATATATCAGTAATCTGGGAAATGACGAGTTTGGGAAAACGATTCTTACATTTGCAAGGGGAGAAGGCGTTGATGTACAGGAAGTGAATCTGGTTGACGGCTATCCGACGTCATTAAATTTTAAAGAAATAATGGAAGATGGCAGTGTGAAAGTCTTTTTTTACCGTGATAAGTCGCCTACTTTAGCGATGAAGCCGGCAGCATTAAACGAATCCTATATAAAAAATGCACGGGTACTGCATTTAACCGGTATCTTCCCGGCTATTGGCGGAAATAACCTGGAAGTGATGATGGAAGCAATCCGTCTGGCCAAAAAACATGATGTAAAAATTGCTTTTGATCCGAATATCCGTCTGAAGATGTGGACAAAAGAAGAAGCACGAAAGGTATTATTAGATATTCTTCCACATGTGGATATTTTGCTCACGGGAGAAGATGAAATGGATATTATTATCGGCGAGCGTGAGCCGGAAGCAATTATTGAGAAAACCAAAGAATTTGCTATCCCGACTGTCATTATTAAACGCGGTGAACAAGGTTCTGTGGGATATGATCAAGGGAAAACGATCCAGGCAGAACCTGTCCAAGCTTCCAAAGTGGTGGATACGGTTGGAGCTGGTGACGGATTTGATGCCGGTTTTCTGTATGGTTATCTTCATAACTGGGATTTAGAACGCAGCCTGCATTTTGCAAATACGATCGGATCTATGGTTGTTGGGATTGCTGGAGATAACGAAGGCTTGCCATATTATGAAGATGTACAAGAAAGATTGGGAGAAGTAGAACGGATTGATCGGTAAGGAGGATTCCTATTGAGATTGCAATTAGCATTAGATCGGTTACCAAAGGATAAATGTATCCAATTGGCAGAGGACACGAAGGCATATGTCGATATCATTGAAATCGGCACAGGAGTCATCAAAGCGTACGGGATGTCTATTGTTCAGGAGATGCGCAGGCTTTTTCCGGAAAAAACAATTCTCGCAGATATGAAAACCTGTGATGCCGCAAAACATGAAGTAAGGCAGGCTCTGGAAGCGGGCGCTGATATAACAACTGTGATGGGATTTTCGGCAGATGCTTCGATTAAAGACGCCTTACAGGAAGCGGAGAAATTAGGCGGACAAATTATGATTGATTTGCTGGGAATCCAATCTAAAAATCGTGTCGAAGAATTGGCCTCTTTAGGCGTTGAGCTGGTAAGTCTTCATGTGGGGAAAGACCAGCAAAAGGAAGGGGCTTTTCATGAAGATTTATTCCAATTAACAGAAGGGGCCGGATTGGCAGTTGCTGTAGCTGGAGGAATTAATGAAGATTCCATTGTCGGTATTGTCGAAAATCATCCAGCTATCATTATTGTCGGCAGTACAATAACCGGGCAGGAAAATCCACAAGAAATAGCAGCGACATTAAAAGCTTATATGGTGCATTAAAGCAATAGAGAGCTTTTCCGGTTCCGGTATTCACAAAAAAGTATAGGCCTAGCGCGGGGGCTTGTCCAACTCTACGGAGAACGGTAATGGCACTTACTAGAATAACACAGGTTTTGACAACCTGTGTTATTCTAGTATTAATCAGCAAAAAGGTGATGATTAGGATGAGAAAAGTATCTTTTAAAAATTCAATCATCTTTAGTATAATAGAATTATTAAACCATAAGAAAGGTTGATTCGTATGAAATTAGGCACCATTGGATCTGGTAAAATTGTTCAGGAGATGTTACGTGCGATTGAGCCGGTTGAAGGAGTAACCCCGGTTGCTGCATATTCCAGAAAGCAAGAAACAGCGGATGAATTGGCTGGAGAGTTTCAAATTCCGAAAACCTATACGTCATTGGAATCCTTTTTTGCTGATGAAGAGATAGATACGGTATATATTGCTTCGCCCAATAAACTGCATACGAAGCAGGCTTTGCAGGCGATAGAAAATAAAAAGCATGTTATTTGTGAAAAACCCTTTACCCCGACTGCAGAAGAAGCGAAAGAACTGAAAGAAGCAGCGAAACAAAATCATGTATTTGTTTTTGAAGCGATCCCGACATTATTTTTACCTAACTTTCTAGAGTTGTCAGAACATATTGAACGGCTGGGAGATATTCGGTTAATTCAATGTAATTACAGTCAATATTCCAGCCGCTATGATCAATTAAAAGCTGGTGAAGTAACCAATATGTTTGACCCTGCATTTGCAGGCGGAGCATTAGCTGATATCAATGTCTATAATCTGCATTTTGTTATGCGCTTGTTTGGAAAGCCTTCAGAGGTTGTTTATAAAGCGAACCTATTTGATAATGGCGTGGATACCTCTGGTATTGCTTTGCTATCGTATCCCGGTTTTCAAGCAAGTTGTGTCGGATCAAAGGATACAACCGGCGAAAACTTTGTCTCCATCCAAGGAGAAAAAGGATATATGTATATTAAGCCCGGTGCCAATGGTGCCAAAAGTGTGAAACTCACCATTGACGGCAAAACGAAAGATATTTCCGTGAAACAGGATCGTGCACGGCTTTCTTATGAGTTTATTCACTTTAATCGGATGATCAGCAACAAAGATGAAAAAACATTTGAGGAATTAATCGACCATACGATTGCCGTTGCGGAAGTGTTAGAAGATGCACGGAGTCAGACAGGAATGTAAAAGAAGATTAAAAGGGCTGCCATCAAATGCAAATCATGCATTTTGCGGCAGCCCTTTTTGCTTGTGAAGAAAAAGTTCTTTAAGTGCGTGTTCAAAAAGTTCGATAAAAAGGACCAAGAAGTTCCGGGCGACGTGTTTTTTCCGAACGGAGCCGTATGCTTCTAAATACGTGCGTATCGGAAAAAAACACGTCAACGCAGAAATTTGCAGTGTTATTTTTGTTGGACTTTTTGAACATCCTTTTTAAGATAGTATTTTAACTGTATCCTAGTCCTTAATATCTATAACATGGGACGGTATGGACTGTTTTGGGATATTTATCATTAAAATTCCATGTTCAAGGGTTGCTGTTATGCTGTTTTTTGGTATATTAAAAGAGAGTGTGACAATGCGCTCTTTGCGCTGGGTAGATTTTTTATTCACAGTTTCTTTATCTGACTGTAATGATATGGATTCATCTTTATGCAATGTTATTTTTATTTGATTTCCTATTACTTCAATTTGAATGTCTTTACGGCTGTATCCGGGAACTTCTGCTTTTACAAGAATATGTTTATCTTCTTCGATGATTTCTGCGGGGAAGTCATGAAGCACCTGCCCCTGGAAAGATTTAAAAGAACGGGAAAATAAATTATCCATCCGATCAACAAATTCTTGAAGGGGGGAAAAATCAATATTCCAATTTTCAGGAAACACCTTCTTTTTATCTGAATGGGGGTCTCGCTTACCAGAGTCCATTCGAATAACCTCCTTACGTTAACTTTGGACTGCCTTAAGATAGTGCAGGATAATCCTATTCTATGCAAACTGGGCTAAAGCTGTGCACAAATGCTTTAGGTGTATAGAAGACAACGAGAAGGGTAAGCAAGAAATGAAGATCATAATGATACGGAAATGTTTAAAATTTACATACATAAGTAATGAACAAACAACGAAGATACAGAAGATTATCAATGGACATATACGATATACGGTAATATCAACTGATAGATTTAGAATAAGCTATGCAGCCAGGTGGAAACTTCTGGCTGCATATTTCTAATAAAATACTTGACCGTGCCTCCCTTTTTCCGATAATCTATAAATTACGAATACCAATGAAGCGAGGAAGTTAGACAGTGAATATGTATACAGACAAACCAACAGATTTTTATAAAGACCGGTATGAAAATAGAGCAAGATTAATCATTAAATGTCCTGATCAGCCGGGCATTGTATCAGCAATTTCTACATTCTTATGGAATCAGCAGGCCAATATTGTATCATCGAATCAATATACACAAAATCCAAAAGGCGGAGAATTTTTTATGCGCCTTGATTTTGAATATCAACCTGGAACAAATATAGAAAAATTGAAGCAGGAATTTCAGGAAATTGCAGATCGTTTTCAAATGGAATGGCGTGTTAGCCTTGTCCACGAATTGAAAAATATCGCTATCTTTGTTTCCAAAGAGCCGCATTGTTTACTGGAGTTGTTATGGGAATGGCAAAGCGGCGATTTAATGGCCAATATTTCAGTAGTTATCAGTAATCATGAAAATTCCCGGCAATTGGTGGAAGGATTGGGGATTGATTTCTACCATCTGCCGATTACGAAAGAAACCAAACAAGAGGTAGAAGCGAAACAAAAAGACATTTTAGAGGACTATGATATTGATTTAATTGTTCTGGCAAGGTATATGCAGATTCTTTCTCCAACCTTTGTAGATGTGTTCAAAAACAGAATCATTAATATCCATCATTCCTTCTTGCCGGCATTTATTGGGGCAAAACCGTATGAACGTGCTTTTGAAAGAGGCGTAAAAATGATAGGTGCTACGTCGCACTATGTCACCAATGATTTGGATGAAGGGCCTATTATTGAGCAGGGGACAGAGCCGGTCAGTCATGAACACAATGTCGATGATTTGAAAAAAATCGGCCAGTCCATTGAACGCCGGGTGCTGGCTCAGGCTGTGAAATGGCATTTGGAAGATCGGATTATTGTATATGGAAATAAAACAATTGTATTTGAATAATAAGAGAAAAGGAGATGCTGCTCCGTTATTTGAGCGGCATCTCCTTTATTCTATTATTCGTGCACGTATGGATGATCAAAATAAAGCCTGACTGGTGGTGAAAATCAGTCAGGCTTTATTTTGATGCTACTGCTTCTCCGATTCCCGTTCCCAGCATTCGATACCAGTCTGGTCATCCAAGATATCTTTATAAAAGACAGGGTCTTTTCCTTCTTTCCGCTGCTTTACATAATCTTTTAATAAAACGTTGGCTTTTTTAAATAAGATAGAAATGGCATAAAGGTTAATCAATGCCAGTAACGCCATGGTTACATCTGCTAAAGACCAGACCAAGCCAAAGGAAGCCAGCGATCCAAACACAACCATTGCCAGTGCGGCAATACGATAGATAAACAGAATAGTTTTAGAATCTTTAATATAAGCCAGGTTGTTCTCGCCGTAATAATAATTTCCCAGAATCGAACTGAATGCGAAAAGGAAAATAGCGATGGCTATAAAAATAGCTGCCCAGTCGCCCAGCATTTGTGAGAAGGCGGTTTGGGTCAAGGCGATACCATCCGCTTCACTTCCGGCAAATCCGCCGGCTGATAAAATGATTAATCCGGTAGCCGAACAAACTAAAATTGTATCAAAGAATACACCTAATGCTTGAACTAGGCCTTGTTTCACCGGATGGCTTACTTCTGCTGTTGCTGCTGCGTTTGGTGCAGCACCCATTCCGGCTTCGTTCGAGAATAGTCCGCGTTTAATCCCTTGCATAATCGCTGCTCCTAGTCCGCCGGCAGCCACTTCACGGATACCGAAAGCATTTTCGAAAATAAGTACAAACATATCAGGCAGGGCTGTTATATTCATAATTAAGATAACAAGTGCTAATCCAATATAGATAATGGCCATAAAAGGGACAATAACCTGGGATACATTTGCAATGCTTTTTAAGCCGCCGAAAATAACGATGGCGATAAATATGGTCAAGACAACAGCAATCCAGCCGGGGTGGATATCAAACTGTGAATGAAAGGCAATACTGATGGTGTTTGATTGTACTGAATTGAATACCAGACCGTAAGTAAAAGTAATCATAATGGCAAAAATAATCCCCAGCCACCGTTTATTCATTCCTTTTTCCATATAAAACGCAGGTCCGCCGCGATATTGGTTCTGGTCTTTTTCTTTATAAAGCTGTGCTAAGGTACTTTCTACAAATCCGGTTGCAGCGCCAAGCAAAGCAATCAGCCACATCCAGAATAATGCGCCGGGGCCGCCGAGCGCAACAGCGGATGCAACACCTGCCATATTGCCGGTGCCGACCCGGGAAGCAGCACTGATTGCGAATGCCTGGAAGGAGCTGATTCCTTTTTTGCCAGAAGCATTATAGGATTGTTTATCTGCAACCGCACGAAACATTTCCGGCAGTAAGCGGAACTGAACAAACTTGGTTCTTATGGTAAAGTAAAGGCCTAAACCAAGGAGAACAATAATTAAAATATAAGACCAGAGAAAATCATTCACATGGCCCAGAATGGACTCAAAAATATCCATTATCTTCATTCCTTTCTCTGTTTGATTGATGGGCCAGTCGCCTATCATTTCTCGTATATGTTCAAGCATCTTGTGTAAAACGTTCAATCTAAAATTGCAACCCGCCTAAAATGGCAGATGAATACGTTTGGCGCAGTCATTCTGCCAAAACGCATCGATACGTTTTGAACATACACTTTAATAGAATAATTTATTATAACATAAAACGAAACTTCATTCAGTGGGAGTTTTTGCTTTTCTCCGTGATAAATTTACAGTTGAAATACATCGATTATTTGTTTGACGGCCTCTTCCAATTTTTTCTCCTGTATTCCTGCAAACCCAATCACAAATTGTGGGTAGGTGACAACCGCATCTTTTGTAGCATAATAAGAAATAGAATACAGTTTCATTTTTTGCTGTTTGGCTCTTTGGAGTATTTCTTGTTCTGTTAAGCCATTCCTTACCTCACAGACGACATGCAGTCCCGACTGTTCTCCAAGAAGCTGAATCGAAGGCTTATAAGGTTCAAAAAGTGCATGGACCAATTCAAATTTTCTTCTGTATATTTTCCGCATCCGATTTAAATGTTTTTCAAAATGACCGTCCTGGATAAAATGAGTCAGCACATGCTGGTCGATTCGTGAAACGGTAGAATGTTGAAAGGTGAGTCTGTTCCGATATTGTTCTAATAATTTTTTCGGCAAAATCATATAACTGATTCGCAGGGACGGAATGAGCGATTTCGAAAAAGAACCCAGATAAATAACCCGGTCATTAAAATCCATTTTTTTCATTGGCGGGATGGTTTTCCCTGTATAACGAAATTCACTATCATAATCATCTTCCATAATATAGCGGTTCTCTGTTTCATTGGCCCATTGCAGTAATTGGCTGCGCCGGTTGATAGAGGTAACCGTTCCATAAGGAAAATGATTGGAAGGGGTCACATAGATAAAATCAGGTTCCAAGAGATGGACTGCTTCCATGGATACGCCTTCCTCATTCATAGATAAAGGGCGCCCTAAAAAGCCGAAATGCGTAATCAATTTTACCATTAACTGATAGCCGGGGTCTTCGATGCCAAATACTGTCGAGTCCGGAAGCAGGGACAGCAGCTGCTGCATCAAAACTTCCACGCCAGCTCCGACAACGATGGTATCAGGATCACAGTCGATACCGCGTGCATGGTAAACGTAATGCGCAATGGCTTCACGCAGTGCTCTGTCACCTTGTGCTTCTCCAAGCAACAGTAAATCGTGATGGGATTCATCAATCATTTGCCGGTTTAATTTTCTCCATGTAGAAAACGGAAATGCTTCTGTATCTATTTTATTTGGGGAAAAATCGAGTAGAACAGCAGGTTCCTCCTCCTGTTTAGGAATCTCTTTATTGGTTGCCTGTTCTATAAATTCTAAATCTCCATGTGCCAGAACATAGAAACCTCTCCTTGGACGAGACGTGATATATCCTTCTGCGGCAAGCTGTTCAAAAGCTGTTTCCACTGTATTTTGGCTTACCTCCAAATGATTGGCGAGTTTACGTTTGGAAGGCAGTTTTTGCCCATGCGAAAGACGCTCTTCTATAATCTCCTGTTTAATAAATTCATAGAGCTGTTCGTATAATGCGATGTCATTTGTTTTGTCCAAATGAACGGATAGTAAATCCATGTTTTTCCTCCTCTCGAAAACTGACCCTATTAAATTTTATAAAATTGGCGCTTTCATTCATGTCATCTTATTCTTATAATAATAAAAAAATAATGAAAAATTCAAGGAGGAAGAAACATGGCAGATCGAGTAACTGGTACAGAACGTGTTAAAAGAGGGATGGCGCAAATGCAAAAAGGCGGCGTCATTATGGATGTAGTCAATAAAGAGCAGGCAAAAATTGCGGAAGAAGCTGGTGCTGTTGCTGTGATGGCTCTGGAAAAAGTGCCATCTGATATTCGTGCTGCAGGCGGTGTGGCGAGAATGGCAGATGTTGATATTGTGGAAGAAGTGATGGAAGCCGTATCGATTCCCGTCATGGCAAAGGCCCGTATCGGTCATATTGTGGAGGCACGCGTTTTAGAATCCCTGGGTGTGGATTATATTGATGAAAGTGAAGTGCTGACTCCTGCAGATGATTTATTCCATCTGAATAAAAAGCCGTTTACCGTTCCGTTTGTGTGCGGTTGCCGTGATTTAGGAGAAGCGGCCCGCCGTATTGGAGAAGGCGCTTCAATGCTGCGTACAAAGGGAGAGCCGGGAACAGGGAATATCGTGGAAGCAGTGCGTCATTTACGTGAAGTACAATCGCAAGTGAAACGAATTGTACATATAAACGAAGATGAACTGATGACAGAAGCAAAAGAGCTTGGAGCACCATTTGAAACCTTATTGCAAATAAAAGAAGAGGGAAGACTGCCGGTAGTAAACTTTGCAGCAGGCGGTGTAGCAACGCCAGCGGACGCTGCACTGATGATGGAACTCGGGGCAGACGGTGTATTTGTAGGCTCTGGTATTTTTAAATCAAAACATCCGGAAAAATTTGCCCGTTCCATTGTTGAAGCAACCACAGCTTACCAAGATTATCAGAAGATCGGGGAGCTGTCGAAAGACTTGGGTGAAGCGATGAAAGGTCTCGATATAAAAACATTGCAAGCAGAAGACAGAATGCAGGAACGCAGTTTTTAAGTCTTGGAGAAGGAGAGAGTACGATGACTGAACGTAAATATACAATCGGCATTCTCGGTATGCAAGGAGCAACTGCAGAACATGCGAATCATCTGCATCATTTGGGGCATGACGCGATTCTCATTAAAAATAAAGAACAGCTGGAGGATGTAGATGGTCTTATTATCCCTGGCGGAGAAAGTACATCTATTTGGCATTTGATGAAGCAAAATAATCTGATAGAAGCTGTTCAATCTTTTGCCCAGTTGAAAAAGCCGATTTTTGGGACATGTGCCGGACTTGTCCTGCTTGCAACAGATGAGCCAGGTATGGAGGATCCTGTAAAACTGGGATTAATGGATATTCAAGTAACAAGAAACGGATTTGGCAGACAAAAGGATAGTTTTGAAGCTGCCTTAGATGTGAAAGACATGACAACGTCTTATCCGGCAGTATTTATCCGTGCACCTTATATTGAAACGGCTGGGGAAGATGTTGCCATTTTAGCAACCTATGATGATAAAATTGTAGCCGCAAGAGAAGGTAACTTATTAGCAGCAGCTTTTCATCCGGAATTAACAGACGATAATCGATTTTTAGAGTTATTTCTTTCGATGGTGGAAGAGCAGTCGGTATCTGCGGTTTCATAAAACAGGCAGCACTCCTGTATTGGATACAGGGGGCGCTGCTTTTTTTACACGTTAGGAAAGTATAAAATTTTAGCGAAGAAGAATTTCGACGTAGTAAAAATTTTTAAGTACCAAGTATAAGTGCAACTAAGGCATTCGCGAAAGGCTTGTCGAATGCCAAGTTTTCTTTATGCGCTAAAGGAGGAAGCAGCGTTACTTTTTTCTTTTTAGCTTACTGTTCTTTTCCCTGTTTAATAATGCCTTACGCAGATCGCTGGATTTTTGTTTATTCTCCTGATCAGCTGCTGCATCAAGGGTGATTTTAGGATATGTTTCTGATGATTCTTCGATATGCACAACTGATTTTACCGTACATGCTTCAGGAAGCTCTCTGCTAGGAACGTGGATTTCCCGGTTTTCTGTTTCTATTAAAATAACAGCCAGATCCCCTTCGAAGCGGTCAATGATACCTTTCATCACTTTTCAACTCCTTTAAAAGCCGCAAATATAGCCTTCTGATTCTATATCTGCTATTCTGCTCGGTCCAAGACCATTTATATTTTCGATGTCTTCCAAACTGTCAAACGGACGTGCATCTATTATTTGCGCTGCCCGTTCTTCACCGATATGAATAATCTCTGTTAAATCTTCTTCGGAAGCACGATTTAAATCGATGCAGCTGCCTTCTTTTGTTTCTTCTTCAACAGATGAAGGGTTGTCTGGTCCATCTGGAGTTTCTTCCGCCTTTGCTTCAGTTTGTTTGTCACCTCGATTGGATGCACTCCTATCTGAATCCATTTCTGTCTCTATTGAATAAGATTCGCCGTCTGTCGTTATGACAATCGTGCCGTCAACATCCGTTCCATACGATTCTATATTTTTATCATGTAATAAATCAATGACTTCTGGACTTGGATGACCATAAGTATTATCTTCACCGGCACTATAGATTGCCGTTTGCGGCTGCACTGCATCTACAAAAGCAGGGTCGGTGGAAGTTTTGGAACCGTGATGCCCTAAATGTAAAAAGGTGCTGTTGAGAGAATTGGTTTCCATCATTTCTTTTTCTTCTTCTACACCTGCGTCTCCGGTCAGGACAAAAGAAATCTGCTCATAAGCTAAACGGACACTGACTGATTCTTCATTTACGTCACCGGATATATCCCCCGGGTACAGCACTTCCAATTCAACCGGACCTAATTCATATTCTTCCCCAGTACGCGGTTCATGGTAACCGACATCCTGAGATAAGATATTTTCCATAGCTGTCTGATACGTATTTGATGTACTTTCATTACCAGACATCCAAACTTCATCAACAGCAAAATAATCGAGCACTTTAGAAAGCTGTCCGATATGATCCGCGTCCGGGTGACTGATAATAACTAAATCGATAGCTGAGATTCCTTGCGATTCTAAATAGGGAACAACTTCATCCCCTTGCCAGTCTCCAGTATCAAACAGGATAACCGTTTCCTCGCCTTCTTCTTCGACTGTAAATAATGTGGCGTCACCTTGGCCGACATCGATAAAGTGCGCTTTAAAATCTCCTTCTACTTTCTCAGATTGAGCTGTAGCATCTGACCCTGTGTTACAGCCAGTCAGTAACATACATAGTGTAAGCAAACTAACATATAATATCTTTTTCAAAACGTCATTCTCCTTGTCCGGTTCATTCTTTATCTATCATAATATAGTGCGCCTATTGCGCCGGCATGGCTGCCTTTTTCTAAAAAAGTCAGGCGGTAGTCAAACATGCTTTCAAAAGAAGCAATAACCTGTTTTAAAAGCGGATTGCCGGACAAGGCACCGCCGATCATTACAATTTCTTTTGTGCCTAGAGAAGCTGCTGTTTTGCTTGCAAGTAAAACAATGGTTTCACCGACTAACTGTGTTAAAGCTGCCAGCTGATCCTCGGCAGAAACAGATGTATCGAGCTGGTTTTTTCCAAAATTTGCTGCAGTTAATGAAGCTTCAATTGGAGTGTAGCTGGATTGATAAATATCCGAAACCATTAAATCGCTTTTGGACCGGTCTCCTTTTGAAGCCAAATCGACTAATGTATGATAATCTGAGGTACCGGCAATGATCGCGCCAATTCCGGTAAACAATCCGCCGCCGACCCCGGTGCCGAATAAGCGTTCTTTTTGATGAAAAAAAGATGTTCCTGTTCCAATATTTACTAATAAGTATTCCGTAGCAGGCAGCTTATTTTCCTCCATCAGTAAATACTTTGTTCCTTCTAGCACACATTCAAATTCTTTGAAAATCGTAGAACGATGATTTTTCAGTGCTTCGGCTCTGCCGCCTGTTACGTGAAGGCTTGCTTCAGGAGCCATTATCTTTAGCCACTGGATAACCTCCTCCATCCGATTGGAAGAATAGGTTTTTAAGCGGAGTCTGTTATTTTCCTCGTACGCTATTTTTGTTAAAGAACCGCCAGCATCAATCCCGATTCGCTTCATTAGAATCCCCTCCATATCAATGCGATTGCAAAAGTATTTTCTTTATTGTACCATTATTAACCTTAGAACGCTCGTTCCGCTTTTATGTGATTTTATTCAAGATGTGACTGTGTGAGGAAATAAATGGGTCATATCTTGAATAAAAAGAAATTGAAACTTTTAAATCACTCATTCGTAATAGTATAATAAGAGGAAGGAAATCTATCGTAAAAATGACATATTATAATATTAATCACGCAGAGGTGAGGGTATGAGAGCAATATTGCAATTTTTAATGCAAAGCTTTATTGGTGCTGCCAGCCTGACAATTATATGGCTTGTGAGCTTTTTTATATATGGACAGACCGTCCTGTTAACAAGTCTGTTTGCTGCGATTGGTGGCGTGCTGACTTATGTGACGGCAAAACAGATTATGGATTATCGCTTTGTAAAAAAACAGGGACTGACTAAAAAAGAATATAAATTTATTGATACCAATTTAAAAGAAGCAAAGGGCAAGTTAAGGCGTATGCAAAAAGCTTTATTTAAAGTGCGGTCTCTCCAGCATGCGCGGGAAAACTTAACGATCGTGAAAACAGCGCAGAAAATATATAACAACGCCCGAAAAGAACCAATGCGCTTTTATCAGGCGGAAAGTTTTTTCTACAGCCACCTGGACTCGCTTGTCGAATTATCTGAACGTTATGCTTACCTTTCCAGCCAGCCTTCCCCGTCTATTGAGATGCAAAAATCATTGAAGGAAACCAGGCAGACGCTTAATACGTTTAGTAACACGATAAAAAAAGATTTGCAGGTGATGCTGCGGGATGATTTAGAAACATTAGATTTTGAATTGGACGTTGCAAAGCAGACGCTGCGCCGTTCCAAAAAATAAGGAGGATTCTACATGACTGCAAAAGACCATTCCAATGATTCCATAAATGATTTATTAAATGATCCGTTTGGGGAAAGAAAAGAAGTTGCTGCCAATACGTCAGATCAAAGTGTGGAAGAAAGCGCGGAAACGACAAGGCTTATTGACAGACTTTCCAGCGAACAACGTAAAAAAGCGGAACAATTAGCAGTGCAGATTGATACAACTAACCAGCAGTCTTTAACGAAATACGGTGTGGAAGCACAAGGGAAGCTGCATCAATTTTCCCATGAAATGTTAGAGCATGTTCAATCACAGGATGTCAGCCAAATCGGTTCTATTTTGAGTGAACTGATGAAAAAATTGGAGGATGTCGACCCTTCTGAATTGCAGGAAGAGAAGACAGGGTTTTTCTCTCGTTTATTCGGGAAATTGCAGAAATCCGTCAATGAACTTTTGTCCCGCTATCAAAAGACAAGTTCCCAGATTGACCGTATTAGCGTCCGTTTGGACCGGAATAAAGATTTACTCTTATCGGACAACGAGATGCTTGATAAATTATTCGAAACAAACCGTGATTACTATGACGCTTTAAATATTTATATTGCAGCTGGTGAATTGAAAGCAGAAGAAATTCATAATGAAATTATACCGCAGCTGCGTCAAAAAGCAGAAGCAAGCGGAAGCCAGATGGACGTGCAGGAAGTAAATGATATGCTGCAATTTGTCGACCGGCTTGAAAAACGGACGCATGATCTCCGCTTAAGCCGTCAGATAACGCTGCAAAGTGCGCCGCAGATCCGTCTGATTCAAAATACGAACCAGGCACTTGTCGAAAAAATTCAATCGTCTGTGTTAACAGCAATTCCGTTGTGGAAAAACCAAGTCGCTATTGCCTTAACATTATTAAGACAACGTCATGCGATGGAAGCCCAAAAACAAGTATCGCAGACGACCAATGATTTATTATTAAAAAATGCTGATATGCTGCAAGAAAATAGTGTGGAAACGGCAAAAGAAAATGAACGCGGTCTTGTGGATATTGAGACATTGAAGCAGACACAGGAAAAATTAATGTCAACAATTGAAGAAACCTTACAAATTCAATCAGACGGCCGCAAGAAACGTCAGGACGCAGAAAAAGAATTGATTGGCATGGAAGAGGACTTGAAAAATAAAATGCTGGAATTTAAGGAATAGACATTGAAAAGGGTGCTTCGCAACGAAATAAATCATTGCGAAGCACCCTTTTCATTTTTTACAAGAAATCCTTGCAGGAAACCAGCAGGTCAATCTTTTTCCACTGCACTTCCTCATCAATGGAGTTTCCTTCTTCCACCGAAGCGAAACCGCATTGTGGAGAGAGTGCAATATTATCTCCTACTACTGATTTGGCTTCCAGATACCTTTTTTTTATGGCTTCCCGTGTTTCCAGAACCGGATTTTTAGTGGAGATCAGCCCAACCACGAAGGTGGCGTTTGTATTTTTTAATACTTTCCATGGTTCAAAGGAACCGGAACGAGCATCATCATATTCCACAAAGAAACCATCATAAGGAATCTTGCTGATAACTTCTGCAACCGAATCATAGAATCCGGAAAAAAGCGGGTTTCCCTTGAAATTCCCTTTGCAAAAATGAGTGGCAATTGTCATTCCTTCCGGTTTGTGTGCCAGCGCTTTTGTGGAAACCTTGCTGAACCATTCCAGAATTTCTTCTTTTGTGTAGCCGAGCGCGGATACTTTTTCATTGAATGTGTCATCAATCATATATGTCCATGAGGTATCATCAATTTGTAAGTAGCGGCATCCATGGTCATATAAATCCTGGATGGCAGCTTGGTAGGCAGTTCCAATATCTTCAATAACCGCATCGATATCGTTTCCATAGTAAGGTGTTTCTTTGATGCCAAGCTGCAGAAAATGGTCGACGAGAATCATATTTGGACCGGAGATAGATTTCTTTGCTTCTATACCATCATATTTTTTAGCAAGGCTATGTAGATAATCCCAGGCTTCTATCTCTGGATGCTTCTTGTCTTTATCGTAAGAAATTTTTCCTTCAATACATCCTAATTCAATCTGATTCGTCACACCGTTCATCACTTTGTCAAAATGCTTAGTGGTAAAGCCGTCAAATTCCTTTAGCCAGTCAAGATGCCACCATCTGCGTCGGAATTCTCCGTCTGTAACGAATTGGAGACCGTGTGCCACTTCCTTTTCCACCAAATCGGAAATGGCCTGATCTTCTACAGACCGCAGTGCTTGTAAATCAATATCTCCATTAAAATATTTCTTGCGGGCAGTTTTGATTTCTTCCGGGCGTAAAAATGAACCTACAATATCATATGTTAACTCCAGCATTTTAGCATCTCCTCGTGTTATATAATAATAGATAATTGAATCTATTATATGTTGAATCCAGCAGTCTGTAAAATACGAATTCCATATTGCCGGATATAGATGGAAGGCATAGCGGATAGGTCTATCGCAGTTTCAGTCCATGACCTCGCGAATGGAGTCTTTATTCTTCTCTTATTCCGTTGAAGTGGAAGAACCCCATTGAATAAAGCTTCCCTTTATCCAATTGACACCTTTCAATCAATCGCTTACTATTGTTATTATCATTTGAGGGAGGAATTTTAAATGCATCAGACAAGTCAAATCAAAGAAGCAAAAGAATATATACAAGGAAAAACAGAAATAGCACCAGAAATTGGTTTAATTCTCGGATCCGGCTTGGGCGGACTGGCAGATGAATTGGAAGATGCCGTTACTATTCCATATCAAGATATTCCGCATTTTACAAAATCAGCTGCGATCGGACATGCTAATCAGCTCGTTATCGGTACATTAAACGGGAAGCAAATTGTAGCGATGAAGGGACGTTATCATTATTATGAAGGGTATTCCCTGGATGAGGTTACTTTTCCAGTACGTGTGATTCAGGCGCTTGGAGCGGAGAAACTGATTATTACCAATGCCGCCGGGGCAGTAAATAAGGAGTTCAACCCGGGCGATTTAATGTTGATTTCCGATCATATTAATTTAGTCGGAAGAAACCCATTAATTGGTCCAAATAATGATGACTTGGGAACGCGTTTTCCGGATTCTTCGGAGATATACAACCGAGAACTGCGTGATGTAGCTAAAAATATTGCCGAAGAAAACAATATAAACTTACAAGAAGGCGTGTATGCCTGGTGGAGCGGCCCCGCTTATGAAACACCAGCAGAAATCCGCATGATTCGGGTACTCGGCGGGGATGCAGCCGGAATGTCTACTGTTCCAGAAGCACTAGTTGCCGTGCACGGCGGATTAAAAGTATTAGGAATCTCCTGTCTGACAAATATGGCAAGCGGAATTTTAGACCAGCCGCTGAGTCATGACGAAGTGATCGAAGTAGCTGCCCAGTCCCGCAGTAAATTTGTGAAGCTGGTGAAAGAAGTAATTCATCAGATGTAATGTTACTATCCCAAATTTCGCGCTTAAGAATAAGCATATAACCCTTGCTGTTCAAGGATAAACATGATTCCTATTATCATGCTTGCTCTCCGTTAAAGCGTCCTTCTATTTTTTGAACAGGATAGGGTGTATAGCAACCGCTCCGGCCAAGCCCTCCGCTTTTCATGGGGACGGCTTCAGCCTAAATAAACCATCATTCTGGTGTTTCAGCTGCATGACAGCATGGATCGTTCATATCGAGCATAGCTTTCATGCATAGAAAGGAATGATTGCTGATTATTTTTACCACGCACCACGAAAAATTTGTTCTGTCTGACTTACTTTTATTTGTTCAGCTATTTCATGTATAGAAGATATTACTAGCGGAGGCGGACCGTTTTGACTCCTGAGGGATCAGCACTATCTGAAGATCCACTTTTGCCAAGCGTTCTTCTTGGCAAAAGTTAGCTGAAGAGCGTGCCCCTAGGAAAGCAAAACGGTCCGCCGCAGCGGTCGCCTTACACTTTACCTTTGTTCCTATGGTAAGGAAGTTACTTTTTAAAGTAAGAAAGTTGAGATACTATTATATCTGAGAATGTTCAAAAGTCTCTCATGACAACGACGCTATAGTTTCTGATAAATTGTAGCGTCGTCTTTTTATATGGGGAAGCATATATTTTTCTGATTGAACCCCTGTTTGAAAATTTTTCGTACTTGACATTCATTTTCGAAAAACATAAAATCAATATTGAAAGCGTTTACTTAAAAATAAATAATGGTAATCCTTCTGAATGAAATGCTTGTTTTAAATAACGATGTAAAGAAGATGAGATGCAACCAATAAGTGACCTTACAACTAGTATAGCACAGGAGATTTTTACCGGCATAAAATGAATGATTATTCATTCATGATCCATTTGCATAGGATGAAAGCAAAAAGTTTTTCGTCAATAGACATACGTGAAAGGTCAGGCATTACTAAAGGCGCAGTTATGGAACGATTGACATAAGGATAGGGAGGAGCTTTAACATGATGCAAACGCAGTTAAATTTAACGACAATGGTGAAACATGCAGAGAATTATTTTACGGATAAAACTGTTATTTCACGTACATTGGGCGGTGTTCAAACGATTTCGTACAGGAAGATAACCGAACGAATCCGCAGGCTGGCAGGCGTTTTAAAACGTTTAGGCGTGGAAAAAGGAGATAAAGTCGGTACGATAGCTTGGAATCACCATCGCCATCTGGAGGCTTATTTTGCTATTCCGACAATAGGGGCAGTATTGCACACGATTAATATCCGTGTTTCACCGGATGATTTAGCTTATATTATCAACCATGCAGAGGATAAAGTATTGCTGGTAGATGAAGACTTATTTCCATTGATTGAGCGTGTGAAAGATCAAATGACACATGTCGAAAATATCATTGTGCTGACGGATAAAAAAGAGCTGCCTGAAACCAGCTTAACAAATGTTACTTCCTATGAATCACTGCTGGAAGAAGCAGATCCGCATACAAAGCTCGATGAAGCAATTGATGAAAATGATATCGCCGGTTTATGCTATACCTCTGGAACAACTGGGAGACCAAAGGGAGTTGCTTATTCACACCGCGGGATTTATTTACATAGTTTAGCCCTTGGGTTAAAGGACACAGTTGGTTTATCAGAGGAAGATATTGCGATGCCTATCGTCCCTATGTTCCATGTAAATGCCTGGGGAATGCCATTTGCCGCTTTATGGTTTGGAACAACACAGGTATTGCCGGGCCCAATGCCGACGCCGCAAATTTTAGCTGAATTAATCGAAACGTACCAGGTTACGATGGCAGCAGGAGTGCCGACGATTTGGCTAGGCTTTTTGCAGGCTTTGGAGCAGGGAGATTATGACACAAGCAGCCTGCGTTATATTCTTTGCGGCGGTTCAGCTGCTCCAAAAGAGATGATTCGCACCTTCGAATCAACATATCATATTCCTTTTATTCATGCATATGGTATGACAGAAACTTCTCCGATTGTCACGTTAGCCCGACTAAAAAGCTATCAGCAGGAGCTGGATGAAGAAGAACGGTTAGAATTGCGTTCGAGGCAGGGCATGGTTGTTCCAGGAATTGAAATTAAAGGCATCAATGAGAGCGGGGATATTCCATATGATGGAGAAACCATCGGAGAATTGCTCGTGAAAGGACCTTGGATTGCGGATTCCTATTATAAAGATGACCGCAGCAATGAATCGTTCCGGGACGGCTGGCTGCACACAGGGGACGTGGTCAATATTGATGAAGAAGGGTCCGTTAAAATTGTTGACCGGACCAAGGATATGATTAAAAGCGGCGGGGAGTGGATTTCTTCTGTCGATATAGAAAATGCGCTAATGGCTCATGAGGCCATATTTGAAGCATCTGTTATCGCTGTTCCCGATCCGAAATGGCAGGAGCGTCCTGTAGCATGTGTTGTATTAAAAGAAAAAGAAACATTGACTGAAGAAGACGTGAAACAGTTTTTAGCACCGCAATTTGCTAAGTACTGGATGCCAGATCGTATTTTGTTTATGGAAGAAATTCCAAAAACATCGGTGGGGAAATTTTTAAAACGTGCCTTACGGGATCAAGTGAAAGAGATGCTTGCCATATCTGATCCATCGTGACAATATAACAATGCTTTGATAACAGAAAGCGTCCATTTACAACACCACGGTTTGAAAGAGAAGCGATATGGGTGGCGCTGCTGTGTTTTCTTATTTAAAAGGAGCTGATCAAATGCAACTGACAGATATAAAGAAAAGGATGGAGCTGCCTGTTATCATGGCTCCGATGTTTTTAATTTCCAATCCCAACATGGTGGTCGGGGCATGTGAAGCAGGGATTATTGGAACATTCCCGGCTTTGAATGCACGTACAACAGATATTTTAGACAGCTGGATGGCGGAAATTAATGCGCGACTGTTAGAAAAGAGAGAAGCAGATCCTCATGCCAACATCGCTCCTTGGGGAGTGAATTTTATCAGTCATTCTTCTAATAAGCGGTTTTATGAAGATTTGTCGTTAATAGAGAAACATCAGCCGCCGCTGGTAATCACGTCATTAGGAGACCCGTCGCCAGTTGTAAATGTGGTCCATAACTATGGCGGGCTTGTTTTATCCGATGTGGTGGATGTGACATTTGCTAAAAAAGCATTGGAAAAGGGCAGTGACGGTTTAATTTTAGTAGCAAGCGGGGCTGGAGGCCATGCGGGAACGTTAAACCCATTTGCTTTTATGGAGGAAGTACGCAGCTTTTTTGATGGACCAGTTGTGCTGGCAGGGTCGATTACAAAGGGAGAACAGGTATTGGCTGCCGAAATGTTAGGGGCTGATTTTGCTTATATCGGTACCCATTTTATTGCCACAAAGGAAAGTGGAGCAAGTGCAGCCTATCAGGAATCGATTATACAATCTGCAGCTGCTGATATTATCTATACACCTGCTTTTAGCGGCATACCAGCGAATTACTTGATTCCGAGTATAGTCAAAGCTGGACTTGATCCAAAAAATCTGCCAGAAAAGACCGGGCTTGATTTTGAAAAACTGTCTGACTCCTCAGCTAAGGCATGGAAAGATATTTGGGGCGCCGGCCAAGGTGTCGGCGGAACAACGAAAACACAGACGGTGCAGGAAGCAGTTACTGAGTTAAAAACAGCATATAATCAAGCGAAAAAGGTACATCAGTTAACCTGATATGGGGGAGAGAAAATGAAAACAGATGCTGTAACATATGAAAAGAAAGATGCCATTGCTTTCATCGCGATGAATCGTCCGGAAAAGCGCAATGCTCTGTCGGTAGACATGGTGAATGACTTTGTAGATGCGTTGAAAGAGGCAGAAAAAGACCCGGAAGTAAAGGCTGTTATTATCAGCGGAGAGGGAAAAATTTTTTCTGCAGGCGGCGATTTGGAAGTACTTCATACATTAGATAATAGTGCGAAAATAATGGCATATATGAAACAGGCATTAGCGGTTATTCAAACGATACGGGAGCTTGATAAATATGTGATCAGCGCCGTACATGGATTTGCCGCAGGAGCAGGATTCAGTATTGCTGTTGCAGCAGATTTTGTGGTAGCCAAAAAAGATGCTGCTTTCATCTGCAGTTTTACCAATGTTGGGATTATCCCGGACTTAGGGCTGTTGAAGGAATTAACAGATAATCTGCCTGAAGCGGTTGTGAAGGAATGGATTTCTTCTGGAAGGCCGATAACAGCGGAAGAAGCGTATCACCGCGGTATGGTCAATCAAGTTACAGAGGAAGATGTGGTAGAAGCGGCGATGAACTATGCTGCCTTTATTGTAGATGGACCGCCGCTTGCCAATACATTTGTCAAGCATATGGTTAACCGCGCGGATGAATGGAGCAGCGGGACAAATGATTTACAGGAAACAGCAATTCAGACCTTATTGCTGCAATCTGAGGATAACAAAGAAGGCATTCAGGCATTTTTTGAGAAAAGAAAACCTGAATTTAAAGGAAGATGATTGTTAAGAAAGAAGTGACGCCTATGTTCGATAAGTTAGGAATAAAATGTATCACATTAGCATTGCCATTTCGCCTAAATCATGTCAATTGTTTTATCGCAGAGGAAGCGGACGGCTATAAGATTTTAGATGCAGGATTGCATAATGAAGCTACCGCGAAAGTATGGGAAAACGAATTGGCAGGGAAGCGGGTTACAGATATTATTGTGTCTCACTATCATCCGGACCATTTCGGCTATGCAGGAAAACTGCAGGAAAAGACAAACGCACGTGTATGGATGCCTGAAATTGATTTACAGGCGGCTCTGCAGGCTTGGGAGAAGCCTTTTTTAGAAAAATTAAAGGCAAACTATCACCGGGCGGGTATTCCAGAGGAGATAAGCGAGGCTTTGGCGGAGAATACAGCCGCATTTGCACCGCTAGTCACACCTTATCCCAAAGTAGAAAACATCTTAAAGGAAGGCGAAACGCTGCAATTTGGGAAGTATGCCTATGAGATTATCCATACACCAGGACATTCTGACGGCCTGGTCACTTTTTATAGTCGGGAAAATAATCTCCTTTTGTCAACGGATCATATCCTTCCGAAGATTACACCAAATATTTCGTATTGGTTTCATGGTAATCCTAATCCTCTGGAAAATTATCTGCATTCTTTACAGAAGATAAAGAAACTGGATGTGGAATGGGTGATCCCGTCCCATGGCGATCCATTTCTGAATGCATCCAAGCGGATTTCGGAAATAGAGGCACATCATGCAGAACGGTTAAGCAGCCTGAAAGAAATGTTAAAAACCGGATTAACTGTCTATGAGACGATGGAAAAACTTTTCCCGAAGAAGCTGGCTGTTCATGATACCCGGTTTGCGGTAGGAGAAACGCTTGCTCATTTAGAATATTTACGTCTGTCAGGTGAGTGTGCGCGTGATTTAGTGAACGGTATTTATGTTTATCATGTGATTAGTTAACAGGGACGGGCAGCGTTTTTGATGATTGCTTTTCTCTAGAACCCTTTCACTTTCTTTTCCACGATTAGTTGTTATATGATGATAGAAAAGATTGGAAAGGAAGGTTGTCTGAGATGAGTACACATTTGCGAGATACGGTAACATTGAATAACGGTGTCGATATGCCGAAATTTGGGCTTGGTGTCTATAAAGTAGAAGAAGGGCAAACGGCAGTAGATGCGGTAAGAATTGCATTAGAACATGGCTATCGCAGTATTGATACAGCTTCTTTTTATCAAAATGAAGTCAGTGTCGGGCAAGGAATCAAAGAATCTGGCGTACCAAGAAAGGATATTTTTCTAACATCAAAGGTTTGGAATGATGAGCAGGGCTATCAATCTACCTTAGAAGCATTTGAAAACAGTCTTGAAAAATTAGGTACGGATTATTTGGATCTGTATCTGATTCACTGGCCGGTAAAAGACACGTTTATAGACACGTGGAAAGCATTAGAAAAACTGTATCATGACGGCCGCGTCCGCGCTATCGGAGTCAGTAATTTTCATGTACAGCACCTGGAACGGCTTTTACCGGAAGCTGAAATAGTTCCGGCAATTAATCAGGTGGAATTTCATCCGCATTTAACTCAAGTTGGTTTGCGGGCATTTTGCGAAAATCAAGGTATTTATCTGGAAGCCTGGTCCCCGTTAAAACGAGGACAATTATTAGATCATCCAACCCTTGTTTCGATTGGGGAAAAATACGGGAAAAATGTTGCACAGGTTATTCTTCGGTGGGATATACAGCATGATGTAATTACAATTCCAAAATCCATTACACCGGAACGGATCATTTCCAATGCGGATATTTTTGATTTTGAATTAACGGATGAAGAAATGAAACAGATCGACGGAATGAATGAAAATAGCCGTTCTGGTTCGAATCCAGACGACATATGATTGATATTTTCAAAAGCGCGTCTTATTGCATTCGCAGATTATGATGTGCGTCCTTTTAATCAACTCCTGAAAAAATGCGCCGTACTGAAACATAGCAGCACGGCGCATTTTTTAATTTTTTTTACCGATCCCAAAAACGCTGTTTTGCCATTCCTTCGATAAATGCTTGATTAAATGCCGGACTGGGCGATTCGGTAACAAAGACGCCGGGGCGGTGATCGAGATGTATTTCTTTTATCCATTCCGCACCTTTACCGTATCCTCCGATTGGACGGTAATGATTAAATTGCTCAATAATAAATTGATTACTCATAAATTGAAAATCTCTTTTAGCATAAGGGCCGCCTATCACAAATAATCCATCATAAAGTACTGGGGATCCTGTTAGAAAACTTTGGTCAACGGATATCGTATCCCCGGCTGTACCAGTCAAGTCACCTAAGTGTCTGCTGATAAATACAGGTTCCAGTTCTGCCTTCTTCCAGGCTTCTCTGGCATCATTCAATGCATTGCTGTCATACCCTTCATCAATAATGACACCCAATTTCAACGTCTTTGTGGTAAAAGTCGTATTCTGCATACTTAATGCTGGAGAAGACGCGGTTACTTCGGATTCTGGAATATCTTCCGGCGGTGCAGGTACACCAACTTGTTCTGCGACAGAAACAGCCAGCGGTCTGCTGATATGAGCAATCAAACGAATCACACGTTCACGAACTGCTGGCGTTTTCACTTTTCCAAGCTCAAAACTGAATGCCTGCAGGATATGGCTTTTTTCCACCTCACTCATGCTGTTCCAGAAAAGCCGTCCTTGAGAAAAATGGTCTTCAAAACTAGGTGCTGTCTGCCGCACTTTTCTTCCTTCTACCAGAGATGGGTAGGTAACAAATCCGCCTTTATCCCCCGGAACAGGATAAGGTGTGTTATTTGCTAAGTAGTTTTGATGATAAGCGACCTGGCCTTTATCAATGACGTAACGTGCTGCACCATCACGTTGGTTATTATGCGCTGTATGGATCGGGCAATTAATCGGGAGCTGCTTAAAATTCGTACCTACTCGGTAAAATTGTGTATCTGCATACGAGAACAATCGCCCCTGCAGCAGCGGGTCATTTGTAAAATCAATGCCGCGGACAATATTCCCTGGATGCAGCGCGACCTGTTCTGTCTCTGCAAACACATTCTCGACATTCTTATTTAAGGTCATTTTTCCAATTTTTTTAAGAGGCACCAGTTCTTCTGGCCACAACTTGGTGGAGTCTAAAATATCAAAATCAAAATCAAACTCCTGATCTTCGCGGATAACTTGAATACCAAGTTCATATTCCGCAAAATATCCTTTTTCAATATTCTCCCATAGATCCCGGCGGTGAAAATCCGGATCGGCGCCGCCTATTTTTTGAGCTTCATCCCAAATAAGAGAATGCATTCCCAAGGTCGGCCGCCAATGAAATTTACAAAAATGCGAGACACCTTCTCTATTTACAAGACGGAAGGTATGCACGCCAAAGCCCTGTATCATCCGAAAACTGCGCGGAATCGTACGGTCGGACATAATCCACATCATCATCGCGGCGGATTCTTCATTACTGCCGATAAAATCCCAGAACGTATCATGGGCTGTCTGTCCTTGAGGAATTTCATTATTAGGTTCGGGTTTTAGCGCATGAATTAAATCAGGAAATTTAATCCCATCTTGTATAAAAAAGATCGGAATATTATTGCCGACTAAATCAAAGTTTCCTTCTTCTGTATAAAATTTTGTAGCAAACCCGCGCACATCCCGTAATGTTTCATTTGCGCCTCTTGATCCAGCAACTTGTGAAAAACGGACGAATACTGGTGTTTTTCTTCCTGCTTCTTGTAAGAAATGTGCTTCAGTTAAATCGGATTGAGATGCATAGCATTCGAAAATCCCGTGGGCACCATAACCGCGTGCATGGACGTTTCTCTCAGGAATGCGTTCCCGGTCAAAGTGAGACAATTTTTCGCGGTAAACAAAATCCTCTAATAACTGTGGTCCGCGATCACCAGCGCTAAGCGTATTCTCATCATTTGAAATGGTGACCGATTCGTCGGTTGTCATCGGTTTCCCTTCGTTATCTCTATAAAATTGCTGCATTTGTTTCGTTTTTTTATTCTCTTCCGGCTGCCGGTCATGGTTATCTGTCATTTCATATCCTCCCTTAGGTGTTTTTTTCACAGTAATAAGAGAATATTCGCAAGAAAGGGTAAATATGACGGAGAGAAAAAGAAGGTTTCCAAAAACGCAGTTAAAAGAAAATAGGTTGTGAGGGAATAAAAAACTTCATTCCATTGGAGAAAGAATGCTTCTTTCTAAAAGGAATGAAGTTTCATTTAAAGCGGATCAGGAATCTTCCGGCAGTAAACCAAATTGTTGCAGACTATATAAAATCCCATCATCGCTTACATCTTTCGTCACATAGGAGGCTGCTTCCTTAATCTCAGGCAGTGCATTTCCCATAGCGACACTGTTTGGAATCATTTGAATCATTTCCATGTCGTTTAAAGCGTCTCCGAACGCATATTGTCTTTCTGCAGGAAAGTCAAGATATTCCAGCAGCTTTTTGATACCAAGGGCCTTTGAGACCCCTTTCGGAAGAATGTCTAAAGATTTTGAATGCCAGCGGATAAAATCAAAATCGGGAAACGTTTGTTGATATATTTCCTCTTCGCCTTCTGTGTTGAAAAGAAGTCCTTGGTAGATTTTATTATGTTTTACAAAATCTTGCTCTTGCGTTGGATAAGCATCTACCTTTAACGTTGCAATGCTCTCCTTGATATAAGGATGGTCATTCGGTACATTGGTTGTCATTTTTTTGTCATTCATATAAACAACAGGGTGATTGTTATGTAAAGCAAATGCTGTTAATTCCTCCAGCGCTTCCGGTTGAAAAGTATTTGCATGGATGACTTCCCCTCGGAACACAACATATTGCCCGTTATAACATATGTACGTGTCAATGCCTAATTCTTCCCGTAAATCGTCAAATAAAAATTTTGCCCGGCCTGTCGCGATAGCTACTTCATGTCCGAGCTCCTTTAATTGAAAAATAGCCTTTTTGGTGGATGCAGGCAATGTTCTTTCTTCCTCTGTCAGCAGTGTCCCATCAATATCGAAAAATAAAATACTTTTATCCGATACCATCTAATCCCTCATTTCTCCTTTATCATTTGTCTCCATTATGCTGGAATACATGCCTGGATTCAACTATCGGCCTTGACTGATAGTAAATTTGTTTCTTCTATTGTTATTCTTCACAATCATATGAAAATCGCTTACAATCGGGGTAGATTATAGATGAGGAGATAATATGATGAAACACTTAATACTGCTAATTGCCATGAGTGTTCCTTTGTTTTTGGCAGGCTGTTTAAGTCCAAACAGTGTCCAGGTAGTGAACGATATGTATGAAGCTGCCCTTATGGAGGAAGAAGAAAACACTGCTTCTTATTTTTCAGAAGCGTATTTGGAAGCATATCAAATTGAAGAATTAACCAATGAATTAGCAGAAGATGTTCGCAACATGCATGGTGTACATATGATGAATATTACGCTTATTCATGACAGGGAACTGCAGGATAATTATTTAGAATCCATTGGCTTATCGGCGGAACAGGATATACATGTGATTGCGGCGCAAACAGATGAACAGGAGGTAATGGTCTGGATAATAGAGCGCGGTCATACACAATATACCATCATCGATGGGGAGAGATATGATTTCGATACATATAATGATATTGTTCTTGATTGAAAGTTTTCATTTACAGATATTGGTGGGCTTCTGGAATCAAATAGAATGATTTACGGAAATATTTCTGCAGAGCATGTTTTAACTTTTCCCTGCATAGGATATAGAAATCGTTGTAAGATGGAGGGAGCCTGCGATGGATATTTTAAATAAAGTAAAAAATGATAGAGAAACTGAAAAACAGCTGGGATGGGAAGGTACCTTTGCGGAATACTTAGAGCTGGTAAAAGAAAACCCGACAATTGCACAGACTGCACATTCCCGAGTATATAATATGATCAAGAGTGCAGGGGTCACGGAGAAAGATAATAACAAAATGTATGAATTTTTTGGGTCAGCTATTTTTGGTCTGGAATCAGCTATTCAAAGTTTGGTAGAAGAATATTTTCATCCGGCAGCAAGAAGGCTGGATGTCAGAAAACGAATTTTACTGTTAATGGGACCTGTCAGCGGTGGGAAGTCTACAATTGTGAGTTTACTGAAGCGCGGCCTGGAGCAGTATTCCCGCACAGATGAAGGGGCTGTGTATGCGATAAAAGGCTGTCCGATGCATGAAGACCCCTTACATTTAATACCGCAGCATCTGCGGGAAGACTTTTATCATGAATGTGGCATTCGAATTGAAGGCAGCTTATCGCCGCTGAATACGATGCGTTTAGAAAAAGAGTATGGCGGCCGGGTTGAAGATGTTAAGATACAGCGAATCTTTTTCTCTGAAGATAAAAGGGTAGGGATTGGCACCTTCAGTCCATCTGACCCCAAATCACAGGATATTGCCGATTTAACGGGAAGTATTGATTTTTCAACAATTGCTGAATTCGGCTCCGAATCTGATCCGCGCGCTTACCGGTTTGACGGCGAATTAAATAAAGCAAATCGCGGCATGATGGAGTTTCAGGAGATTCTAAAAAGTGATGAGAAATTCTTATGGCACCTGCTTTCACTCACGCAGGAAGGGAATTTTAAAGCGGGAAGGTTTGCGCTCATTTCCGCTGATGAAATGATAATAGCTCACACGAACGAATCGGAATATAAATCATTTATTGCCAATAAAAAGAATGAAGCACTTCATTCGCGTATGATTGTAATGCCGATTCCGTATAATTTGAAGGTTAGTGAAGAGGAACGAATCTATAAGAAGATGATTCAGGAAAGTGATATTGCGGATGTGCATGTAGCGCCCCATGCGTTAAGGGCAGCGGCGATATTCTCTATTTTAACCAGATTGAAAGAATCGAAAAAACAAGGCATCGATGTCGTTAAAAAGATGCGGCTCTATGATGGAGAAAGTGTAGAAGGATATAATCAGATTGATATGGAAGATTTATTAAATGAGTATACGGATGAGGGGATGGCGGGCATCGATCCGCGTTACGTCATCAACCGTATTTCCTCTACCATCATCCGTAAAGAAATTCCTTCTATTAATGCATTGGATGTATTACGTTCTCTGAAGGAAGGGTTGCATCAGCATCCGTCGATTTCCAAGGATGATCTGGAGACCTATTTAAATTATATTTCGATCGCCCGGAAAGAATATGATGAAATTGCGAAAAAAGAAGTGCAAAAAGCATTTGTTTATTCGTATGAAGAATCAGCCAAGACACTGATGGATAACTATCTTGATAATGTGGAAGCTTATTGTAATCAGAATAAATTACGCGATCCGCTTACCGGCGAGGAAATGAACCCGGATGAAAAATTGATGCGTTCGATTGAGGAACAGATTGGCATCTCGGAAAACGCGAAAAAAGGTTTCCGCGAAGAAATTCTAATCCGCTTATCTGCTTATGCGCGGAAAGGTAAACGATTTGATTATCAATCCCATGAGCGTTTGCGGGAAGCGATTCAAAAGAAACTATTTGCTGATTTGAAAGACGTTGTTAAAATCACAACATCTTCCAAAACACCGAATGAATCGCAGCTGAAGAAAATTAACGAGGTAATTGCCCGTCTCATTGATGAACATGGTTATAATTCCGTGTCCGCGAATGAACTGCTTCGTTATGTGGGTAGTCTATTGAACCGATAAGGCTGCGTGTCCCTTCGAATAAAGAAAGTGGTATCCAGAATAATATGGATGCCACTTTTTAACTTTCCTGATAAATAGCCTTTCTAAAAACCTCAAATTCTTTTAATCCGTCTGCAATAACTTATCCCCTCTTGCATACAATAGATAAAGCATGTTTCTAAAACTGTTTGTACCGTAAATTGATGATTGGAAACAATTAAAATATAAGGAGAGGATTTGAGTGTCCAATGAGCAAGAGCATAATTTCGTCGTCTCCCAAGAAAACTGGTCTCTCCATCGAAAAGGTTATCAGGATCAACAGCGCCATAATGAGAAAATAAAAGATGCCATTAAGAAAAACCTGCCTGACCTTGTCAGTGAAGAAAACATCATTATGTCCAATGGCAAGGATGTCGTAAAAATTCCGATACGTTCCCTGGATGAATATAAAATAAGGTATAACTATGAAAAATCAAAGCATGTCGGGCAGGGAAATGGAGAATCGGAAGTGGGAGATGTGGTTGCACGTGCACCAGGAAGCGGCGATGGACAGCAGGCCGGGAATGGAAAGAAGGCTGGAGATAAGCCGGGTCAGGATTATTATGAATCAGAAGTGTCCATTGCAGAAATAGAAGACGCATTATTCCGAGAATTAGAGCTTCCGAATTTACAGGAAAAAGAAAAATCAGAGATTATTACGGAAAAAGTCGAATTTAATGATGTGCGTAAAAAAGGATTAATGGGAAATGTAGATAAGAAGCGGACGATCTTAACGGCATTAAAGCGAAATGCGCGGGATGGGAAAGCACAAATCACACCGATTTATAATGATGATTTGCGTTTCAAAACATGGAATGAAGTCATCCGGCATGATTCCAAAGCCGTTGTCCTGGCAATGATGGATACGAGTGCATCAATGGGGGCGTTTGAAAAGTATATTGCCCGCAGTTTCTTTTTCTGGATGAACCGGTTTTTGAAAACCAAATATGAAAGTGTTGAATTTGAATTTATTGCCCACCATACAGAGGCAAAAGTAGTGACAGAAGAAGCCTTTTTCTCCAAAGGGGAGAGCGGCGGAACCATTTGTTCATCCGCTTATTATAAGGCACTGGAGGTCATTGAAGAAAAATATCCCCCGTCTCGCTATAATATTTATCCTTTTCATTTTTCAGACGGAGAGAATATTAGCTCAGATAACAAGACATGCATGGAGTTAGTCCATCAGCTGATGGAGAAATCCAATATGTTCGGTTACGGAGAAGTCAATGGCTATAACCGTTATTCCACACTAATGAATGCCTATAAAACAATCGAACACCCGAAATTTAAGCACTATGTATTAAAAGAAAAAGCAGATGTCTATCACGCGATGAAAAGCTTTTTTCAAAAGACAGCAGAACATGTGTAAAGCATAAAATGGTTCAATACCACAAAACAAAACAGCTCAAAGAATGAATCATGCTTCTCTTTGGGCTGTTTTTGTTAGGAATAGCAAGATTTTATACAGGGGACATAGACTAGTAGTAGCTGATTAAAGGGGGAATCGACTTGAATGAAACAAAGGAGTTAACAAAAGCTATCGAGGAAATTACGGAGGTAGCCAAAGGATTCGGCCTGGATTTTTATCCGATGCGCTATGAAGTTTGTCCGGCCGATATTATTTATACATTTGGCGCATACGGGATGCCGACGCGTTTTACTCATTGGAGCTTTGGAAAGCAATTCCATAAGATGAAACTGCAATATGATTTAGGATTAAGCCAGATTTATGAGCTGGTGATTAATTCCGATCCTTGCTATGCTTTTTTATTAAATACGAACAGCCTTATTCAAAACAAACTGATTATTGCGCACGTTCTGGCGCACTGTGATTTCTTTAAGAATAATATCCGTTTTGCGAACACGCGCAAGGATATGGTGGAGAGTATGACAGCAACGGCGGAGCGTATTTCTCATTATGAAATGGTGCATGGCAAAGAAGAGGTGGAGAGCTTTTTAGATGCGATTTTATCGATACAGGAGCATATTGACCCCTCTATTGTCCGGTTCAAACTTCCTCCAAAAGCAGAGGAAGACATGGCAGTAGAGGATAATTATCAAAAACGCGGAGAGTATGATGACCTATGGAGTCTAGACCAACGCGGGAAACGTTCGCAGACGAAAAAGGTAAAAAGACAAAAGAAAATTCCTCCTTCTCCAGAAAAGGATTTATTATTATTTATTGAAGCATACAGCAGAGAGCTCGAGGATTGGCAGCGGGATATATTAACAATGATGCGCGAGGAAATGCTTTATTTCTGGCCGCAGTTAGAGACGAAAGTCATGAATGAAGGCTGGGCTTCCTATTGGCATCAGCGCATTATGCGGGAATTAGATCTAACCTCCTCTGAAACATTGGAATATGCAAAATTGAACGCTGGTGTCGTACAGCCGTCCCGGACATCCATAAATCCGTATTATTTAGGAATCAAAATCTTTGAAGATATTGAAGAGCGTTATAATAATCCGACGGAAGAAATGATACGAAATGGCAATAAACCGAATAAAGGAAGAGATAAAATCTTTGAAGTTAGGGAGATGGAATCGGATATTTCCTTTATCCGCAATTATTTAACAAAGGAATTGGTCGCAAAAGAGGATATGTACCTTTTCGAGAAGAAAGGCAGAGACTACCGGATTACAGAAAAGGATTATGTAGAAGTGCGCGATCAGCTAGTCTCTCAGCGTGTAAACGGCGGTTTTCCGTATATTACCGTAGAAAATGGCGACTATCTTCGGAATGGCGAACTTTATTTGCGTCATGGTTTTGAAGGAATTGAGCTCGATATTAAATATCTGGAGCATGTTTTACCGTATATTTATCAACTGTGGGGAAGAACGGTTCATTTAGAAACAATGATTGAAGGGAAAGAAACGATGTATACCTATGATGGGAAAGAAATGCATAAGCAGAGGATATAACAATTATAGAAGACTATGGGCCAGATTTTGACAAAAAATCTGGCCAGCTGTCTTCCAATATGCTTCCAGAGAAAACTTCTCTGCATTATTCATTTTAGTATTTGTTTCACACATAGCATAGGGACTTGGAAACGCTCTCGTTTTTGGGTATAATGGATTTAATTTTTACATAAAAGAGGGGGAGAAGCAGTGGGCAATAATCCATTTATTCCATTTCCTGTATTAGAAACAAAACGGCTCATTTTAAGAAATGTAGAGACAACAGATTTACACGATATTTTTGATTATGCTTCTGATTCCACTTTAACAAAATATCTGACCTGGGGAGCGCATCAAACACTTGCAGATACGGAAGGCTTTATTGAGTTCCTTTCAGCAAGTAATAAGCGTCATACAGGAGGAACGTGGGTTATTGTCTGGAAGGATAAGCCTCGTGTCATCGGCACCATTGATTTAGCCTGGAATCAAAAACATTATACTGCAGAGCTTGCTTATGCGCTTTCCAGAGAATATTGGCGCAAAGGGATTGGCACAGAAGCTGTTCAGGAAGTTGTTCGTTTTGGTTTTGAAGCATTGAAGCTGGAAAGAATATTTGCCAGATGCCATCCGGAAAATGAAGCTTCCTATAAGTTAATGGAAAAACAGGGATGACCTATGAAGGGACATTGAGAAAGTCGATGAATAGAAAAGGGAACCAAGAGGATATTAAAATGTATTCTATTTTAAAAGACGAATTCAAAAGGTGAAAAGCAGCATTACAAAAGAGGACGAGAGCGATTATTTCATAGAATCAATATGAATCGTTCCCATCCTCTTCTTTTTCTTTATTCTTCTTATATAATAACTTTAATTCAAAAATAGAAAGACTTAGAGCAACGTTAAACCCTAATATAACCAAGGTGCCCCCTGTTGGTATTGCATCAACAAATAATATAATTAGTATAAACAAGGCGGTGACGATGGAAGCATCTAAATAATTCCTCTGTCTTACCGTCATAAGCATACTCCAATCCAAATAGGTTTATCATAGTGCGTCTGACATTAAAAACCTGCTGCGTGGAGCGTTCCTTTATTCTTTCTCTTCCTCTTGCTTACCTTTTTTATAAAAATAGCTGTATAACGATCTTAACGTTTCCGCATTCAAGTCCATGTTATTTTCATAAGCGTATTTTACAGCATATCCCATTGCCAGGGTCATTCCTCCAGCAACACTGCCGCCGATAACAGAACCTGCACCGGGAACAAATTTGGAGACTTGCCGGAAAATGGTTTTGCCAATATTGCCGGTAATGGTGGCAATCGTCAGTTCTTTTGCTTTCTTTTTGGTTAAAGGTTTTTCATATAGGGTTGCCAATTTAACCATTAAACCAACTTGAATTCCTGTCAACGGAATAAAGTCAGATCCGGGCAGAGGTGCTGCTCCGACAGCGGATGCCGATCCGGAAGCTGCTAAAATCCATTTGTTTGCTGTGGAAGATTTTTCTTTAATCAACCTTGCGAATTGCACTTCCTTTTCTTTTTTTTTCAGAATTTCTAAAATCTCATTTCGTAACTGATCAATATTTTCTCCGGTCCGGGATGAAATCGGAATAACAGGATAATGCTTTGACGTATGCTTCTTCACATATTGAACAAGAGCAGGAATATCGTCTGCTGCATCGATTTTATTTAAAACAAAAACAATTTGTTTATTTTCTTTTCGGATGGTTTCAAAGGATTTTCTTTCGCCCTCTGAGAAGACGGTTCCAGCAGCATTTAAGAAAAATAATATGACATCTGCTTCCCGGTAAAAACGATAGGTTTCCTCCGAATTGGTCTGGTTAATATCGTCCAGGCCGGGTGTATCTGCAAAAATAATTTTGTCACGATAAACATATTTATCAATACCGGCAGTTTCTCCCGGACGTGCACCGACCTTTGCGACTTCATCCCCGATAAGCCGATTAATGGTGGATGATTTGCCGGTGTTAATATCACCAATCATTGCAAAAATAATGTCTTTATTTAATTGTTTATTTATTTTTTTGGTTTCTTCATCATAAGCTTTATCAACATCTTTTTCATTAAATTTGGACATCATCGACACTCCTTCTTGATACTATTCCCATTTGATTCTAATCATACACTATTATTTCAAAGATAATATAATTTTAACTCAACTTACGCATTTAAGAATAAATATATAAACCGTGTTGTTCAAGATGAACATGGTATGGTGTATAGCTTCCGCTACGGAAAAACACTACGCTTTCCATGGGCTTGCGCTCAGCCTCCTCGAAAAAAAGAAGTTCACTTTTTTCCTGCGGGGTCTTCCCACTGCGCTTTCCCATAGGAGTCTCCGTATTTTTCCTCCACTAGTTAGTTTTAACACTATTTATTTGTATCGAATATTATTTTTATAAAATTTATTAAACTGACAGCATTGGCAGCCCCCAGCACGTTGTGTTCTTGGTCTGTCATGGGGGATGGCTTTAGCTAACTTGAAAAGACACAGAAAGGACTAATTACTGAACATTTTTACCATGCACCACGAAAGAATGTGTTCTGCCTGATCTGACTTTTATTTGTTCATCTATTTCATGCATAGAATCCCCCACTAGCAAAACGGTCCGCCGCAGCGGTAGCCTTACACCTTACCTTTGTTCTTATGGAAAGGAAGTTACTTTTAAAGTGCGTAAGTTGAGTATATAAGTAGAATTATTAAATCTGCCTTTTTAATTTATCCAACATAATCAATCATTGATCCTGCTGTTCAATGCTATAATCAGCGTAGTGATTTTCCAGAGCGAAAGCCAGAAGGCAAAATCTTTACTTTAATTTATATAAAAAGAGCTGTCTGAACGCAGATAATGTTTTTTATACTATCTGAAAATTTCAATCCTTTTGAAGTTGTTCTTATTTCTTGCTATAATGAGTAACATATAGTACGTGGTACTAATTGGAGGAGGAATAGCATGGAAAGATCAGATTTAATTGCGCCGAAACAATATAATATTACTGCAGAGTTTGAAAAATATGCGACGGATGAAGGAAGAAAAGCAGTTATTTTAGAAGAGCAAAATGGAGATATAAAAGAAATCACGTATGCCAACTTGATGAAGAATGCTAACAAGGTTGGAAATATATTGTTTCGTCATGGTTTAAAAAGCGGAGACAAAATAATGATTATGCTGCCGCGCTGTATAGAGACATATGAAATATATATTGCCGCTTTAAAAGCGGGGGTGGTTGTGGTTCCAAGCTCTGAAATGCTGCGGACGAAAGATTTGCAGTTCCGTATTTCTCACGGTGAAATTGATGCAATTGTAGCGACAGCAGCGTATGCTGAGGAATTTAAACATGTTGTGGAATATGAGCAGCTTACCAAATTCAGTGTAGGAGAGGAAGCACCAGATTGGATTTCAATTGATAAAGAAAAGGCACAAGCATCGGAAGAATTGGAAGCAGTAGAAACGTCCAGAGATGATATTGCCTTTTTATCTTATACATCCGGGACCACCGGTAATCCGAAGGCTGTTATCCACTCTCATGGCTGGGGATTTGCACATATGTCGACAGCGCCGCGTTATTGGCTGAGTATTCAGGAAGGTGATACAGTTTGGGCAACAGCTGCGCCAGGATGGCAAAAATGGGTGTGGAGTCCCTTTTTATCAATTATGGGAACAGGTGCCACAGCATTTGTTTATGCGGGCAGATTTGATGCAGCCAAGTATCTGGAACTCTTGGAAAACCATCAGGTGAATGTGCTCTGCTGTACACCGACAGAGTACCGTTTAATGGCAAAACTACCGAATTTAAGTGATTATGATTTGCGAGCACTGCATAGTACAGTATCTGCTGGAGAACCTTTAAATCGGGAGGTTATTGATAAATTCAGAGAACATTTTGATGTGACAGTCCGCGATGGCTATGGCCAGACAGAAAGTACATTGTTGCTCGGTTTCTTAAAAGGGATGGAAGTACGGCCCGGTTCTATGGGAAAACCGACTCCAGGAAATGAAGTGGTTATCATTGATGAAGACGGGGAACTGACAAAAACCGGCGAAGTAGGAGATATTGCAATTCCGCTTGATACTGCAGCGTTATATAAAGGTTATTATAAAGACGAAGAAAAAACGAAACGAAAACATCGCGGCAATTATTATATTACCGGAGACCAGGCAAGCATGGATGCAGATGGTTACTTCTGGTTTGAAGGCCGAAGTGATGATATTATTATCAGTTCCGGCTATACGATTGGACCATTTGAAGTGGAAGATACCCTTGTTAAACATCCGGATGTGAAAGAATGTGCGGTCGTTGCCAGTCCGGATCCAGTAAGAGGAAATGTTGTAAAAGCATTTGTCATCTTACAAGATAATATTATCGGTAATGATGATGTAGTCGGGAAGTTGCAGCGTTGTGTAAAGAACGAGATTGCACCATACAAATATCCGCGGAAAATAGAATTTGTTTCTGAATTACCGAAAACATCCTCCGGGAAAATACGCCGTGTGGAATTAAGACAGAAAGAATATAATAACCAATACATGTAAGTGAGGGACCTGAAATGAAGGTGATTGATACCCATTGTGATGCGTTATTAAAGCTGCAGACAGCAAAACTGCAGCATAGAAATCTTGATTTTCGTCATGCGCCGGAGATAGAGACCAATTTACAGCGATTAGAAGCAGGAAATGTGAAAGTACAATTTTTTGCGATTTTCGTCAATCCGGAAAAAATTGCTGCGACGGATCAATGGAAGCACGCACAGGAACAGGCTGCTATCTTTCATGAAGAAATCATTGCTAAAAATGAGCATGTAACATTCATCCGGGACTGGAAGGATATACACACATTAGCTCCGGGAGAAATTGGTGCCGTACTGACGTTAGAAGGAGCCGAAGCCATCGGCAATGATATCGAAAAACTCCGGACACTCTATCAGATGGGAGTGAAGTCTGTCGGGTTGACATGGAATCCTGCCAACCTTTGTGCAGACGGCGCAGAGGAACCCCGGGGAGCAGGGCTTACCCGGCTGGGGAAAGAAGTTGTCCGGCTAAATAATGCAAATGATGTATTGACGGATGTGTCCCATCTGTCGGTAAAAGCTTTCTGGGATGTGATGGAACTTGCTGCCTATCCTGTTGCATCGCATTCCAATGTCCGGGCAATCTGTGACCATCCGAGGAACTTATATGATAATCAGCTGCAAGCGTTGATTGCTAAAAAGGCACCTATTCATTTGGCGCTCTATCCTGTTTTCTTGAAACAAGATGCAGAAACTGCAACGGTTGCGGATCTTTGTAAACATATTGACCATATTTGTGCGCTGGGCGGAGAAAAGAATATCGGTTTTGGTTCCGATTTTGACGGGATAAGCCATTATATCGATCATGTCACGGACGCCTCGGGATATGCTTATTTACTGAATGAATTACAAAAGCATTACTCCGAGGAGCAGGTAAGAGGCTTTGCTTATCAAAACTTTATGCATTTGTTCCCGGGTTAAGACCATCGAGGAACACAAAGAAAGAGCCGGAATACGCAGTTTGTATTCCGGCTCTTTGAATATACCATTTAAAATTTCTGTCCATAATATTTATCCAGAGAGAACCCTCTGCCAAGAATTTCGGAAGCGCTGATAAAAATGGTGAAGGCCTCCGGTATTTCTTCCTGCAGCAATTTCTTCAATTTCACTGCTTCCGTTTGTTCTGCCACAACCAATATCATGGTTTTATCCATTTTGGTATATCCGCCGACAGATCGGATTTTTGTCAGCCCCCGGTCAATACCGTTTTGAATAAGCTGCTGCACTTTTTCTTCCTCGTCGGTAATAACCATTACCAGTTTTGTTGCAGATGTCCGTAATTGGACAATGTCTATTGCTTTCCCGCTGATATAGATAGCCATTAAGGCAAATAGTGTCAGTTCTAAATTGAAAACAAAAATCGAAGTAATTACAACGAGACCGTCTACGATAAATTGAGAATAACCGCTGGAAATACCGGTGAATTTCTTCACAATTTGAGCAATCGCTGCTGTACCGCCAGTAGATCCGCTGCCTTTGTAAACAATTCCTAAACCTGCTCCCAAAATAAGACCGCCGTAAAGTGCGCTTAAAAATGGGTTAGTGACCGTAATCGGAATATCAGTAGACAGGAAAATCACAAATGGAACCCAAAAAGTTCCCACCAGCGTTTTAATACTGAAATCTTTTCCTAGAGTAATCCATCCGATAATGAAAATAGGGATATTAATCACGAATTGGCTGAGCGCCGGATTCATCGTATATAATTCATACAAAATGGTACTGACCCCGGACAGACCGCCAGCAGCTAATCGCGCTGGCAGGAAGAAAATATTATAGGCCAACCCGATAATCGTAGCTCCTATAATAATATAGGCATATTCTTTCCATACATTTGTTTGTTTTGTGTTAACCATTCAGATGTTCCTTTCCCGACAGTGATAATAAAACCTATATTAATGTATCACTGTTAGGAACAAGAGTAAACAGTATGCCTTTAAAGCGATAAAGCAACTGTATCTGTTTCTGTCAGCGGCCTCACAATGCGCTGAACAAACTTTTCCAGTAAAGCTGGAAGCAGCGAACCAACCAGCGGTGCACTCATTTTTCCGGTCAGCCCTTTTAATTCAAGTTCTAATAGACAAGTCAGTTTGGAGGAACGGGAAGAAAGGTCAGAAAGTTCAAAACATCCGCTTCCAAAACAACGTTCTTCCGAATCACGAAATCGGAATTGAACGGTGGATGGGGATGTCATTTCTGTGATGGTGACATAGAGCTTCAGGTCCTTCGTTATTGTTCCTGCTTTGCCATGAAGTTCCCAAATGGAGTCCAATGCGGAAACGTTCTTATGTGTCTGGTAACCGGGTACCTGTTTTGCCCAATTAGACCAATCTTCTAAATAACGCCATACGTCAGATGTGGACAGGTTCATGTTCAAGCTGTAATCTGCTTTTAACATCAAAAAAGTTCCTCCTTCTTAAACATACGCTTTGCGCTTTTTAAATCACTTGCTATACATATGTACATTTTTCAGTACTTATGCTAAAACTTTGGAAACTGCGCGTATAGTTTATAAGGTTTTACAAAAGATATAAGCAAGCAAGTACCATACTTGCTTTTGAATAAAAGAGGAGGGTCTCTGGTGGCTGACAAACGAAGAAACGCGTTGTTAGTACCGCAAGCAGAACATGCAGTGAATCAGATGAAAGAGGAAATCGCTGGGGAAATGCATGTGGATTTAGGAGCTGACACCACTGCCCGTGAAAACGGAGCAGTCGGTGGTGAAATGGTTAAACGAATGATCCGGATGGCTGAGGGCAGCATTTCGGATCCGAAAAAATAGCCTGGCTTATAGCTTGAAAAATACCCGCTCTCAAGTTCTAAATAGAAAATCCTGTAGAGAGAAATTCCTTCTTTCTACAGGGTTTTCTTATTTTTTAAGTGAAACCGCCATGAAATAACCTCGGATTATTACCGGAATAACTGAAGCTTGTGATAAAATATGTGAAAAGGGAGGCGAATATCATGAAACGTATCCAATTAGGTAATAGTGCATTGTCCGTTCCCATTATTTCTTTAGGGTGTATGGTCATGCAGCAGAGTTCAAAAGAAGATGCGAATAAAGTCGTTCATAATGCGTTGGAGCACGGTGTTGATTTTTTTGATCATGCAGATGTTTATGGGAAAGGAGAATCGGAATCCGTATTTGCAGATGCCATTGATATGAATCCATCTATTCGTGAAAAAATGATTATTCAGTCAAAAGCAGGGATTCGTAATGGTTTTTATGATTCTTCTAAAGAATACTTAATTTCATCGGTTGAGAACAGTTTGAAGCGTTTGAAGACAGATTATCTGGATGTATTTCTGATTCACCGTCCGGACGCTTTAATGGATCCGGAAGAAGTGGCAGAGGCATTCTCAGAGTTAGAAAAAAGCGGGAAAGTCCGACATTTTGGAGTGAGTAATTTCCGCCCGCGTCAGATTGAATTATTGAAGAAATATGTAGAGCAGGATCTGGTAGCCAACCAATTACAGTTAAGCATCACCAATTCCGGGATGATTGATCAGGGATTATATGCCAATACATCATTTAATCAGGCTATGGATATGGACGGCGGGGTCATTGACTATAGCCAGATAACAAATATGACCATTCAAGCCTGGTCGCCGCTCCGTTATGGTTTCTTCGGCGGATTTATTATGGACCGGGATGCCTATCCGGAATTAAACGAAGCTTTGGATTTACTTGGGGAAAAATATGGTGTAGCTCGTGAAACCATTGCCATAGCCTGGATTTTACGTCATCCTGCTAATATTCAGACCATTATTGGAACCATGACACCGAAACGTTTGTCAGAAATGGTAAAAGCAGCGGATATTACACTGACAAGAGAAGAATGGTATCAGTTGTGGCAGGCTGCGGGTAATAAATTATTATAAAAAGTCCGTTTATTCACAAAAAAAAGCCAGACCAGAGATCAGCCTCTGGTCTGGCTTTTTGAAGATTAATGTTTTACAGGACTTTCTGTTTCAATATTTTGCATCCAATTAAACGGATCTGCTATATGACCATACTGAATACCAGTAATCGTATCATACAGTTTTTTCGAGATTTCTCCCGTCTCTCCATTATTGATAAACAGCTGTTTATCGTCCCATTTTAATTCTCCGATAGGGGAGATAACGGCAGCTGTACCGGATCCGAATGCTTCTTCGACTTCTCCATTTTGATATGCTTCATACAATTCTTCCATGGAGATACGTCTTTCAGTGACTGGAATTCCCCAGTGCTGCAATAGTTCAATCACACTGGAGCGGGTGATTCCGGAAAGAATACTGCCATTCAATTCCGGTGTGATTATCTCGCCGTTGATTTTGAAGAAAACATTCATACTTCCAACTTCTTCAATATATTTCTTCTCAATGCCGTCTAACCAAAGCACTTGCGTATATCCGGTTTTTGCAACCAATTCTTGTGCTTTTAAGCTTGCTGCATAGTTGCCGCCTGTTTTTGCTTCTCCCATGCCGCCTTTTACTGTTCGGACAAATTCATTTTCTACTGCGATTTTAACCGGATTAATCCCTTCTTTATAATAAGCGCCTACCGGTGATAAAATCACGATAAATTTATAGCTTACTGAAGCAGATACGCCAATATAAGGTTCTGTAGAAATAATAAACGGACGAATATATAAGGATGTCCCCTCTGTATGCGGTACCCAATCACAATCAATTGAAACCAATTGTTTAATAGCTTTTAAAGCAAATTCTTCGTCAATCGGAGGGATACATAAACGGTCATTCGATTTGTTTAAACGTTCCATGTTTTTCTCTGGACGAAATAATTCAATGTTTCCATTGTCTGTACGATAAGCTTTTAAACCTTCGAAAACAGACTGTGCATAGTGGAATACCATTGCAGAAGGTTCAATTTGTAGTGGTTGATATGGTACAATGCTCGCATTATGCCACCCGAAAGGCTCTGAGTAATCCATCACAAACATATGGTCTGTGAATATTTTCCCGAAAGTTAATTGATCATCCTGTGGCTTTTCTTTTCTTGTCTCACATCGTTGTACGCGAATAGTTTGATCTTCCATATCAAAAGTCTCCTTGCCATTGATTAAATTTCTATTTATCATAAGACATATCAAAGATTTTATCAAGACTAAATTTTAAATTAATTTATTAAATTATGAAGACAACACCAATAAACTAGGGAAAAGAGGATATAAATTATGAAAAAAATGGTATTATTTGATTTGGACGACACGTTGTTATGGGATAAAAAAAGTGTCCAACGTGCATTTGCTTTAACATGTCAGCAAGCGGAAAAGAAAACAGGAATTAATCCGGAAGAATTAGAGGAAAATGTCCGCAAGCGGGCCAGGGAATTATATGCATCCTACTCCACCTATGCTTTTACACAAAAAATTGGAATTAATCCCTTTGAAGGATTATGGGCAACCTTTGCTGAGGATCCCGGAGAAGGATTTGCAAAACTGCGTGCCATTGCTCCGGACTACCAGGAAGCAGCTTGGCTGGAAGGATTAAAAGATAGCGGTATGGATGATTTGGAACTTGCCAAACAACTTGCAAGAGCTTTTCGCGATAACCGGATGAAAAGTCCTGTTTTATTTGAAGATGCAATTGCTGTTCTCGCCGAGCTTAAGAAAAAATACCGTCTTGCCTTGATAACAAATGGCTCTCCAAGCCTCCAACATCTTAAATTACAAATCTCTCCGGAATTAACACCTTATTTTGAGAAAATATTTATTTCTGGAAATATCGGTACAGGAAAGCCGGATCCGCAAATATTTTACGATTGTCTGGAAAAACTGGGTATAGATCCAGGAGATGCGGTGATGGTAGGGGATAATTTACATACAGATATTCTCGGAGCAAACCGGACAGGGATTGATTCAGTCTGGTTAAATCGATTTGATGCTGAAAGAGATCCTGCTGTTGAACCGCGATATGAAATAAAATCGTTGGAAGAATTAAAAACTATCCTGGAAGCTTCATAACGGGATAGCCGGATTAAAAAGCCTGGTACAACATATGTATTTACAAAAAAACCGTTTGAACGCAGCATGAAGCTTTGTTCAAACGGTTTTGTATGTTTGCCTTACAAATCAATCGCAGTGACAGATTGAATCTCGTCCAATAATGCGATTTCTTCCAACGCTGTATCTTCTAAATGGCGGTCAATGGTTAAAAGCATAATGGCATTCCCGCCTATATCCGAACGGTCAACCTGCATGGTGGCAATGTTAATATGGTGTTCTGCAAATGCACTGCCCATCCGGCCGATAACACCGGGCTGGTCAATATGTTGAATCACAACCATATGCCCTTCCGGTGTTGCATCTACCTGGTAGCCATCGATACGGACAAGACGTCCTCCAAGGCCGTTTAATAATGTTCCGGCGACTTTTCTGTCTCCTGAAGGGCCGGTTACTTCGATCGTAATCAAGTTAGTAAACCCTTTTTGAGAAGCCGTTTTACTCTCGCTGACTGTAATCCCTTTACGGTCGGCCAAGTAGAGGGCATTGACGTCATTCACACGACTGCCGAGAAAACGTTTCAGGATTCCTTTGACAGCGTTGCGGGTGACAGGTCCTGTTTCAATATTACTCAGCTCACCCGAGAATGTGATGCGGATATCTTGAATGGCTTCATTAGCTAAATCGATAATAAAAGTACCCAGCTTTTCTGCTAAATAAAAATAAGGTTCGATTTGATGCATGGCTTCACTCGGAATGGAAGGCATATTGACTGGATGACGTACGGCTTTTCCTTCCAAAAAGCGGATGACATCATGGCTGACATCTACGGCTACAATTTCCTGTGCTTCTATCGTGCTTGCTCCTAAATGCGGTGTGGCAACCACTTCTGGTAAGGTTAGTAATTTATGGTCTGTAAAAGGTTCTTGTTCAAATACATCCAATGCCGCGCCGGCGACTTTCCCGGAAAGAATCGCATCATATAAAGCATCTTCATCAATGATTCCACCGCGGGCACAGTTTACAATCTGGACACCATCTTTCATTAATTCGAACGCTTCTGCGTTAATTAAGTGCTTTGTTTCTTTTAATAAAGGCGTGTGGACAGTAATGAAATCTCCAGCTTGAAGCACTTCTTCCAGGGTACCGCGCTTTATTCCCATCTGTTCTGCTTTTTCATCGGTTAAAAATGGGTCATATGCGACCACATCCATTCGCTGCCCCTTAGCACGTGCTGCTACTTCTGCACCAATTCTTCCAAGACCGACAACACCTAGTGTTTTTTGTTTTAACTCTGTACCAACAAAGCGTTTGCGATCCCATTTCTTTTGTTTTAAAGCATGAAAAGCCTGTGGAATGTTTCTGGACAGGGACATTACCATCGCAATGGTATGCTCTGCAGCTGAGTTTGTATTTCCGTTTGGTGCATTTACTACAACAATGCCGTTTTCTGTAGCTGCATCCAAATCAATATTATCTACCCCAACGCCGGCACGTCCAACAATTTTTAAACGGGATGCTTTTTCCATCAAAGAACGCGTAACTTGTGTCTGGCTGCGGACTAATAAAGCATCAAATTGGTCTATATTTTCCAGCAGTTCTGCTTCATCCCAGCCCGGGTTGTTGGTAATTTCCATATTTCCAGATGCTTCTAAAGGTTTAATTCCTTCATCACTTAGCGGGTCACTGATTAATACACGATATGTCATGAGTTACTTTTCCTCCTGTTGCAAATATATTTCTTGCGCAGCTTGAACACCTTTGCCAAGCGGAATGTCTTTTCCGATTTTTACAAGTCCGATTTCGATTAGGCTGAGGGTTTGTAATACATCAGCAGGGGAGCAATACCCCATATGACCAATGCGGAAAACCGAGCCTTTCATATGCTGCTGCCCGCCGGCTAACGTCAGATTGAACTGTTCTTTGACAACAGAGCGTAATGCCTCTGCATCAAAATCATCGGGGCGAACTGCTGTTACGGTCGGCGAAGCGTCTTCTTCTGTTGTTAGTAAAGGAATATCCAAAGCTTTAAATGCTGCCCTTGTCATGTCACGCATCAACATATGACGGCGATTCACGTTATCCAGACCTTCTTCTTCCATTAAGTTCAAGACTTGTTCCAGGCCAAATAACAGTGAAAGTGCCGGTGTATAAGGGGTAGATAATTTATCTAAGTTTTTCCGGTAGACGCGCATATCTAAATAAAAGCGCGGTTGCGGGTTAGCTTCAATCACTTTCCAGGCACGCTCACTTGCCGCAATAAACATCAATCCGGCCGGGAGCATAAATGCTTTTTGCGAACCAGTGACATAAATATCTACGCCCCATTTATCCATATTCGCTTCCGCACCGCCTAGACAAGAAACACCGTCAACTACAAAAAGTGCATCTGAGTATGCATGGACAGTTTCCGCCAATGCTTTAATCGGGTTTAATACACCGGTAGAGGTTTCACAATATGTAGCAAAGACTACTTTAATTTCCGGGTGAGCCTGTAGATATTCTTGAACGTCTTGCGGATTCACTGCATCTCCCCACGTTACATCAATGCGATGTAAACGTAATTGAAACGCTTCACATATGTTTGCAAAGCGGTCACCAAATGCGCCGCTGACAATGACCAGGACATCATCACCCGGATGCGCTGCATTACTGACAGCCATTTCTAAGCCTGCTGTTCCGCTGCCGGCTACAGGAAAAACATCCTGTTCTGTGCCAAATACAGATTTTAATTTCGGCAGAATCCGTTCCAGTAATTCTTTTGTTTCTTGTCCGCGATGACCTATCATTGTCTGGTTCATTGCGCGCCCGACACTGGGCGGAATAGGACTCGGCCCGGGTATTCTTAAAATGTGCTGATCTTTTAACATGATTGGCAAGCTCCTTTTAAATAAAATATGATTAAAAATACCAAAATGGCATCATTTCATAGAATCATAACGTTTCATAAAAATGTTTAAACCTATTAACAAACAATAATTCGTCTTTATTTATATTAAAGTACTTTTATCTGTTAAAAACGAATGTTGTATGATTATTTAATAATAACATACGGATATTTTAACATAAAACCATTTGAAAATGCCGATTCCTATGAAAAGTATTTCTTACCAATATAGCAACATCAAATGTAATGTCAATACAAAGATGCCGATGAAATCGGAATAATATAATAAAAGAAAGTTCGCCAGCGGCTGTCGAAACTTCGTAAAATAGTGTATATTATAGAGAAATTCGCGATTTTTGACATATTTTAAAAAATAAAACAAAAAAGAAATTGAACTATGCGAATATTATACCTATAATAGTTCGAAAAGGAAGGTGTAAAAAATGGGGAAAGATTTAAGAACAAATAGTAAAGCTTTTGATGGCACAATGCGTGCTCCGAACCGGGCCATGCTCCGTGCAGTCGGTGTTACCGATGAAGATTTTAAAAAGCCGATGGTCGGTGTGGCCAGTACATGGGCGGAAGTAACGCCATGTAATATACATCTAAATGATTTAGCGTTAGTTGCAAAAAAGGGCGTACGTCAAGTTGACGGCGTACCGTTAATTTTTAACACGATTACCGTATCCGATGGTATTTCCATGGGGACGCAAGGAATGCGTTACTCTTTACCAAGCAGGGACATCATCGCTGATTCCATTGAATCCGTTGTCGGTGCAGAAAACCTGGACGGGCTTGTTGCAATCGGAGCCTGTGATAAAAATATCCCAGGGTGTATGATTGCTATCGCGAACGCCGAAGTTCCATCTATCTTTGTATATGGGGGTACCATTGCGCCGGGAAATCTGGATGGAAAGGATATTGACCTTGTGTCCGTATTTGAAGGTGTCGGACAGAATAATGCAGGAAAAATAGATGATAACCAATTGAATCGCATTGAATGTCATGCCTGTCCGGGCGCAGGAGCGTGCGGCGGTATGTATACAGCTAATACGATGGCATCCGCAGCAGAAGCAATGGGATTGAGTTTACCAGGTAGTTCTTCTAATCCGGCGGAATCAAAGGAAAAGCTGCAAGACGTGGAAGCTGCTGGAGAAGCAATGAAAACATTGCTGGAAAAAGGTATTTACCCGAAAGATATTATGACAAAAGAAGCTTTTGAAAATGCAATTACAGTTATAATGGCACTTGGCGGTTCAACAAATGCTATTTTGCATTTATTGGCAGTTGCTCATGCAGCTGAGGTAGATTTAACCATTGATGACTTTAACCGTCTTCAGGAAAAAGTGCCTCATCTGGCTGACTTGAAGCCGAGCGGCCAATTTGTTTTTCAGGATCTTCATAATGTCGGCGGTGTGCAAGCAGTTATGAAGCTGCTTTATGAAAATGGCTACCTGCATGGTGATTGCCTGACAGTAACCGGAAAAACAATCAAAGAAAACTTAGAAGATGCTCCGGCATTAAAAGAAGGTCAAAAAGTTATTATGCCTTTCGATGAGCCTAAAAGAGAAGATGGACCATTGATCGTCCTGAAAGGGAATCTTTCCCCAACAGGTGCCGTTGCAAAAGTTTCTGGTGTGAAAGTAACAAGACATACCGGACCGGCGCGTGTATTTGACACCGAAACAGAAGCAACCAAAGCGGTGATGAATAATGAAATCAAAGACGGCGATGTACTTATTATTCGTTATGTAGGACCAAAAGGTGCGCCAGGCATGCCAGAAATGCTGTCTATTTCTAGTATTCTAGTAGGAAAAGGCATGGGAGAGTCAGTCGCATTGCTGACCGATGGACGTTTTTCCGGTGGTACGCACGGATTGGTAGTAGGACATATTTCGCCAGAAGCACAATCCGGCGGCCCGATAGCGCTTCTTGAGGAAGGGGATAGTGTTACCATTGATTCGTCCACCAAAGAAATCTTTGTAGACCTTTCCGATGAAGAGCTGGACAAACGCCGTAAAGTCTGGAACGCGCCGGAATTATACAAAAAAGGTATTCTGGGCAAATACGCACATAATGTGAAATGCTCCTCCAAAGGTGCCGTAACAGATTATTTAAACCGTGACTAAAACGGAACAATATCCATCAGGGAATCACTCTCTGATGGATATTTTTATTTACGCCACTTACGCATTTAAGATAAGTATATAAACCTTGCTGTTGCGAGATAAACATGCTCTCTATTTATTTTTTGAGCAGGATAGGCTGTATAGCAACCGCTCCGGCCAAGCCCTCCGCTTTCCGACGTACAACGGTGCCTTACACCTTACCTGCTCATCTGTGTCAACTGCTATATGTAAGGAGCAATCATCCCCAGTCCCTATGGAAAAGAAGTTACTCTTTAAAGTGCGAAAGTTGAGTTATTTAAAAACATACTCTGAAGATTCAAATCCGCTTCTTATCAAGAAAACATCCTTTTGGAGATACATCCCAAAATAAAATTTGTAACCTAATTTTAATAAAAGAATGAATTATCTTGCATGGCAGAGATGTAAACGCATACATAAAATCAGACTAAATAGAATTATTAAAAAAATTACAAAATACTATTGACTATCATACGGAAACAAGATATGATTGTTCGCAATATAAGATATTTCTTCAAACAAAAAAACTTTTAAATTAAAATAATACGTTGACGGGAATAAAGGAGAAGGTAAATAGCTCTTACAGAGATCCGGGGTTGCTGGAAGCCCGGAATTGCTACTTCCTCTGACATCATCCCTGAGTGTCACATGGAAAGGAAAAAGGCATTATACATTCCGATTATATGTGACCGGGTGCATAGAAGACGATGTACCTGTTATCAAATATAGCTCTTGCAGCTATGGAGGCAAGGTTTGAGAGAACTTTGTAAAACTGGGTGGTACCGTGAAAAGGAGATCCTTTTCGCCCCATACATGATGAGAAAGCATGTACATGGGGCGAAAAGGGTCTTTTTTTGTATCAACGAGATGCAGCAACAGAGCAAGCACCGCATGATGAAAAAATAGTTTATTTAGTCGGAAGGTTCAGTCTTTTCGCAAATAAAGAAAAACAACACACTTTCCTTTGTCTGAGCGACAGAGGATATACACCCGCAAGTTTTATCATTACGTTAGATTTTTAAAGAAAAAGGAGGGCATTGTTGTGAAAGTAAATGCAAATCAAGAGATGGAAGTGAAGAGTGATTTGGTCACAGGATCTGATTTGTTAGTTCAGGCATTAGAAAAAGCAAATGTTGAAGTTGTTTTTGGTTACCCGGGAGGTGCTGTTTTACCAATTTATGACGCGCTGCATCGAAACGATACCAATTTCCAGCATGTACTTTCGCGACATGAGCAAGGCTCCATACATGCGGCGGAAGGATATGCAAGAGTGTCCGGGAAACCCGGCGTGGTTATCGCAACTTCAGGTCCGGGGGCAACAAACTTAATTACCGGAATTACGGATGCGATGATGGATTCCATCCCGCTGGTTGTATTTACCGGGCAGGTTGCAAAGCAGGTTATTGGAACGGATGCTTTCCAGGAAGCAGATGTAATGGGGATTACAACCCCGATTACAAAGTATAATTATCAAGTGAATGATATTGCGGACCTGCCGCGAATTGTGAATGAAGCCTTTCATGTAGCAACGACAGGCAGACCGGGACCGGTAGTGATAGACATTCCGAAAAGTATTTCCGAAACCATAACCATTAATGATTATGAGGACGACTTTTATCTGCCGGGCTACCAGCCGACAATTTATCCGAATCCGATGCAAATTTCGAAAGTGACGGATGAATTAAGCAAAGCAGAGAAGCCGGTTATCCTTGCTGGAGCAGGAGTGCTATTCGCAGGAGCGACAGAAGAACTGAAACAATTTGCGAATTATTGGGAAGTTCCGGTTGTCACCACACTATTGGGACTTGGAAGCTATCCCGGCAATGATAATTTAGCACTTGGCATGGGTGGAATGCACGGAACGTATGCAGCAAACAGAGCCATCTATGAAAGTGATTTGCTTATCAATATTGGAGCACGGTTTGACGACAGACTGACCGGGAACCTGCAGCATTTTGCTCCGAATGCAAAAGTTGCTCATATTGATATCGACCCGGCGGAAATCGGAAAGAATGTTGAAACAGCCATTCCGATTGTTGCGGATGCTAAACAGGCGTTGTCAGTACTTTTGCAGCAAGAAGTAAACCGCGGAGATTATACAGCGTGGTTAGATAAAACCAAGAAAAACCAAAAAGAATTTCCGTTGTGGTATGACCGCGGAGATAACCCGATCAGCCCGCAATGGCTCATCGAGAAAGTATATGAAAAGTCAAATGGAGAAGCCGTTGTAACAACGGACGTTGGCCAGCATCAGATGTGGGCGGCCCAGTTCTACACTTTCAAAAACCCGAATAATTGGGTGACATCCGGAGGACTCGGTACAATGGGTTTTGGTTTTCCGGCTGCAATTGGTGCACAAATCGCGAAGCCGGAGAAGATGGTTATATCCATCGTAGGAGATGGCGGTTTTCAAATGACATCACAGGAACTGTCAATCTTGAAATCACAGAACTTGCCGGTAAAAGTGGTTATCCTGAACAATGAGGCGCTTGGAATGGTAAGACAGTGGCAGGAATCATTTTATGAAGAACGTTATTCGCACTCCTTGTTTTCAGAAAACCCTGATTTTGTAAAACTGGCAGAAAGTTATGGCGTGAAAGGAATGCGTGTAGCGGATGAAGACAATGTTCCAGAAGCTCTGGATGAAGCATTTTCCCATGATGGTCCGGTTGTTATTGACTGCCGTGTCGACAGAGACACATGTGTCTATCCGATGATTGCGCCGGGTAAAGGAATGCATGAAATGATTGGGGTGACAAAATGAAACGGATAATCATTGCCACCGTGCAAGATCAAGGCGGAGTGTTAAACAGAATTACAGGCATGCTGAATAGACGCCAGTTTAATATTGAAAGTATCTCTGTCGGCGCTTCGGACGTCAAAGGTGTTTCTAAAATGACATTTGTTGTCGAAATTTCTGATAAACAGAAATTAGAGCAATTGACGAAGCAGCTGAATAAACAAATTGATGTGATCAAAGTTTTGGATGTCACTGAAAAAGCAATTGTGACAAGAGAACTTGCCCTAATAAAAGTGGTTGCAACCAATCAGACCAGGGCTGAAATTATGACACTAATCTCGACATTCCGTGCAGATGTAATTGATATCAGTAAAGAAAGCCTGATGATACAAGTTACAGGCAAACCGGAAAAAGTTGATGCACTGATTGGATTACTCAGACCATATGGCATTAAAGATTTAACAAAAACAGGATTAACAGCATTTCCAAGAGGTTATCAACCTGAACAAGGTTTTAATGAGCAAAACAGTATTTCGGCTCATGGATAAAAAAGACAAAGTTAGAGAGGGAGATTACATTATGGCAAAAGTATTATACAACAAGGATATCAATAACGAGGTACTGAGAGATAAGAAAATTGCAATCGTTGGGTATGGTTCACAAGGCCATGCACATGCCATGAACTTAAGAGATTCCGGTTTTGATGTGATTATTGGTTTACGTCCTGGAAAATCCCAGCAAAAAGCAGAGGCTGACGGTTTTGAAGTATACTCCGTAGCAGAAGCAACAGCACAGGCAGATGTTGTGATGGTATTACTTCCGGATGAACTGCAGCCGCAAGTATATCAAGAAAGCATTAAGGATAATTTGCAAGAAGGCAATGCACTGGCATTCGCTCACGGTTTTAATATTCATTTTACGCAAATTGTGCCCCCGTCCAATGTAGATGTTTTCTTATCAGCACCTAAAGGACCTGGTCACCTTGTACGACGCACATTTGAAGAAGGAGCCGGCGTACCGTCATTATACGGTGTAAAACAAGATTATACTGGAAGTGCAGCTGATGTGGCGCTTGCTTATTGTTACGGAATTGGAGCAGCGAGGGCAGGAGTACTGGAAACAAGCTTCCAGGAAGAAACAGAAACAGATTTGTTTGGAGAGCAGGCTGTATTATGCGGCGGAGCAACAGCCCTTGTAAAAGCAGGATTCGAAACATTAACGGATGCAGGCTATCAGCCGGAAATTGCATACTTTGAATGTTTACACGAATTAAAATTAATTGTCGATCTTCTATATGAAGGCGGATTGGAAAACATGCGTTATTCCATCTCGGATACAGCTCAATGGGGAGACTTCGTATCTGGCCCGCGTATTGTAGATGACGGAACAAAAGAGCGTATGAAAGACATTCTTTCTGAAATTCAGACTGGTAAATTTGCAAAAGACTGGATCTCTGAAAACCAAACAGGACGTCCACAGTTTAATGCTATTAACCGCCGTGAAAATCAGCATCAAATTGAAGTTGTAGGAAGAGAATTGCGTGCATTAATGCCATTTGTTAATAAACCGATTAATGATGAATCGGAAAAAGGCGAAACAGCACATACTCAAAATGAAGCTCGTTAATACAACGATTTAAAGAACAAATCATTACAGCCGCAGAACAGTATCTTGTTCTGCGGAGTTGAAATAAATATGTTCGTTCAAGCGGTGAACCGCTGCTATGTAAATAATAAAACAATCAAACAGCTCGTTCACGAGTAAAAAAGGAGATAAAATAATGGAAAAGAAAATCGTTCTGTTGCCTGGAGATGGGATCGGCAAAGAAATAATGGAGTCAGCAAAGAAAGTACTCGCGGCAATTGAAAGTGAATATCATCATGATTTTACTCTCCAGGAGTGCGCGATTGGCGGAGATGCTCTTGACCGTTATGGTGTACCATTACCGGATGATACACTTCATGCATGTGAAGATGCGGATGCTGTTTTACTCGGTTCAGTCGGAGGTCCAAAGTGGGATAATCAACCGCCGGAGTTCAGACCTGAAAAAGGACTATTGGGGATTCGTAAAGGATTGGGATTATTCGCCAACCTGCGTCCTGTTAAAACATTCCCGTCCCTATTGCATGCCTCTCCTTTAAAAGAAGAAATCATCAACGAATCCGATATGATGATTGTCCGTGAGCTGACTGGCGGTTTGTACTTTGGCGAACCCAGTGAACGCAGAAACAACGGAGACGAAGTAGTAGACACCCTGGCTTATTCCAGATATGAGATTGAAAGAATCGTAGAAAAAGGTTTTGAATCTGCGCAAATTCGAAATAAGCACTTAACATCTGTGGATAAAGCGAATGTCTTAGAGTCCAGTCGTGTCTGGAGAGAGATTGTGAATGAAAAAGCAGCCGATTATCCAGATGTGGAAGTTGAGCATGTGCTGGTAGATGCAGCTGCGATGAAGTTGATTACAAATCCGAGCAGCTTTGATGTGGTTGTAACGGAGAATTTATTCGGCGATATTTTAAGCGATGAAGCTTCTGTTCTTACAGGGTCACTGGGCATGCTTCCATCAGCCAGCGTCCGGGCAGACGGTTTAGGAATGTATGAACCGGTTCACGGATCAGCCCCAGATATTGCAGGAAAAGGAATTGCGAACCCGATTGGCATGATTTTATCCACAGCTTTAATGCTGGAGTATTCCCTTGGAATGCAGGAAGAAGCAAAAGCGATTGAAGCAGCAGTGACGGATTGTCTCGAGCAAGGGTATCACACATCAGATTTAAATATAAAAGACGGAAAGCAAATGAGTACAGATGAAATAACAGAAGCGATTATCGAAAATTTAACAACGAAGTGTATTTCTGATTCAATTTGTAGCTCTTATGTATAAAGCAATTCTGGTATAGGCAGATATAATATACCATTTCGGAGGTGTAGAAATTGGGAAAGGCTTTGACAGCATTTGAAAAAGTTTGGAATAAGCATGTTGTAAAAGAAGAGGAAGGCAAGCCGGCTCTTATCTATATTGACCAGCATCTTGTTCATGAGGTAACGTCTCCGCAGGCGTTTGAAGGTTTAAGATTAAACGGACGAAAGGTAAGACGTCCTGATTTAACCTTTGCTACAATGGATCATAATGTTCCCACTATTAATCGGGAAAACATGAAAGACGAAATTTCCAAAAAACAAATGGAAGCTCTTAAAAAGAATTGTGCAGACTTTGGGGTGAAACTGGCTGATATGTACCATCCCGATCAAGGAATTGTGCATGTTATCGGACCGCAATTAGGTTTGACCCAGCCAGGGAAAACGATAGTTTGCGGCGACAGCCACACATCGACCCATGGTGCTTTTGGTGCATTTGCGTTTGGCATTGGAACAAGTGAAGTAGAGCATGTTCTGGCAACACAGACCATCTGGCAGGATAAACCGAAAACATTGAATGTGCAAGTTGTCGGTGAATTAGGTGTAGGTGTAACAGCAAAAGACTTGATTCTGGCGATTATTGCAAAATTCGGGGTCCGTTTCGGAACAGGTTATGTAATGGAATATACGGGCGAAGCGATTCGTAATTTAACCATGGAAGAACGAATGACCGTTTGTAATATGTCCATTGAAGCTGGTGCCCGGGCAGGGTTAATCAGCCCGGATGAAACAACTGTTGAATTCTTGCGCGGCCGGGAAATGGTTCCAGAAGGGGAAGCATTTGACGCTTTAGCAGAAGAATGGCTGGCTTTGGCAACAGATGAAGGCGCAGAATATGATCATACAGTAACCATTTATGCAGAAGAAATTGAACCGCAAGTGAGCTGGGGCACGAATCCTGGCATGGTCGTACCAGTAAATGGTGCAACGCCGTCAATTACAGATGCAGAATATCCTGATGAAGTAGAACGCGCGTTGACTTATATGGATTTGGAAGAAAATCAGCCGATCACATCCATCGAGGTTGACCATGTGTTTATCGGGTCTTGTACCAACTCCCGCTTAGGCGATTTGAAAAAAGCGTCGAAAATTGTAGAAGGCAAAAAAGTAAAAGACGGGATTAAAGCAATGGTGGTTCCTGGATCATTCTTAGTAAAACAGCAGGCTGAGGAAATTGGCCTGGATAAAATTTTCAAAGAAGCAGGTTTTGAATGGCGAAATTCAGGCTGCAGTATGTGTCTGGGAATGAACGATGATATTGTTCCTGCTGGCGGAAGATGTGCATCAACATCTAACCGTAACTTTGAAGGAAGACAGGGAAATGGCGCGCGTACGCATCTGGTAAGTCCGGAAATGGCAGCGGCAGCAGCAATTGAAGGTCATTTTGTTGATGTGAGACATTTTGTCGGAGTACCAAGCTAAGCTAGGAGGAATTTGGGATGGAAGCTTTTAAAGAGCATAAAGGAATTGCTGCTCCATTGAACCGCAGTAACGTGGACACAGATCAGATTATTCCGAAACAATTTTTAAAACGAATTGAACGTACAGGGTTTGGCGAATTCTTATTTTTCCATTGGCGTTTTGACGATGACGGAAATTTACGTGATGATTTTGTTTTAAATCAGCCGAAATATGAAAATGCTACGATTTTATTGGCAGGAGATAATTTCGGCTGCGGTTCATCCCGCGAGCATGCGCCGTGGGCATTGGAAGATTACGGATTTAAAGTAATCATCGCACCTGACTTTGCGGATATTTTCTATAATAATTCGTTGAAAAATGGCATATTAGTAATAAGGATGAATGAAGAACAAGTACAGCAGTGGATGAAAAAAGCAGAGCAGGGCTTAACACTGGATGTGAATTTAGAAAAACAGGAAATAATAGATACAGATGGCACGGTTGTAACATTTGATATTCCAGCTTACCACAAGGAGAAATTGCTGAATGGCTGGGATGATATTGCACTGACGCTGTTAGAGGAAGATGTTATTCAGGCATTTGAAGAAAAACGTGCTTAGAGATGAAAAGCACTGAAAAATATGAGAAAATCAGGGTATAGATAGAAAAATAAATTTTGTCAAAGGATTGAAGGAGAGTGGATTCACTTGGGGATCGCTTAACTGGTGAAAAAGTATATCAAGCATGGAAGAAATTAAAGCCAATTGTTCATCAAACACCGCTGTTAACATCGCATACAACCGATGAATTAGTAGGAAAACATGTGTATTGTAAAATGGAAAATCAGCAAAAAACCGGTGCATTTAAGTTTCGGGGTGCAAGTTACAAACTGATGCAAATGACCGATGAAGAGCTTGCGAATGGCGTGATTACAGCATCAGCCGGAAATCACGCTCAGGGCGTTGCTCATGCAGCATCTAAATTGGGTGTGAAAGCGACGATATTTATGTCAGAAGGAACCCCGCTTGCGAAAGTAAATGCAACCAGAAACTATGGCGCAGATGTTATTCTGACAGGAGAAAGTTTTCAGGAAGCATACCAGGCATCATTGGAGCATCAGCTGAAAACAGGCGCAACCTATATTCATCCATTTGATGACTATGATATTATGGCCGGCCAAGGTACCATGGCAATGGAAATGCTGCGCCAGGAAGATCGGATAGATACGATTTTAGTACCCATCGGCGGCGGCGGATTAATTAGCGGCATTGCAGTAGCAGCCAAGCATATTAATCGGAATATCAAAGTGATCGGGGTACAAGCTGAAGGAGCAGCTGCTATTTATGACAGCTACCGTACCAAACAGGCAAAAAAATGGACGCAAGTAGATACGATTGCAGAAGGAATTGCTGTAAAAGAACCTGGAAAGCATACACTGCCAATCATCCAGGAATATGTGGATGATATTATAACTGTCAATGATGAACAAATTGCTGCAGCGATTATATATATGCTTGAACGGAATAAAACATTGATGGAAGGAGCCGGGGCAGCTGCGCTGGCAGCCTTATTCGCACATCATCACCAGCTTCGTTCTAGACATTGCGGAGTCATCGTGAGTGGTGGAAACCTCGATATCGGGAACATGCAGCGAATTCAAGAGTTATCCGAAAAGTATAAACCAAAAAAAGTGAAGTCATACATGGCTTTATAAAACGAAGCTTCATTCAGTGAGGAGAAAACTTCTCATTGGATGGAGTTTTTTGTGTTTTTTTGTCGAAACTGCTTTGTTACTGCATAAACGCCACGAAGTTGCTTATAATGCCGGCTTTTATTTCACTAATATAAGGAAGTAAAGATAAATTTTAATAGATTATACACGATAAAACGACACGTTATAAAGGGAAGAAAATGATAAAATTCTATTCCATTTTTCAGAAAATGAGTGGTATAATCATTGATTTTAAAGGTGTTTCATAATGAGCTTGGAAAAAAATATATAACTTTCGAATGCAATTTTTATTAAAAACTATTGATTTATAGCTTGTTATCAACTATAATTTCAAAGTATATTAAGGTTTATTTACGAAAAGTTTTCGGATTTACATTTTTGAAATAAATTTGCAATATTTCAGATAAGCTGTGATGAAGAGAATAAAGTATAAATTTTACTGCGATAAAGTGCTAAATAAGCATAATTATTTAAAGACAATTTTCAGAAAAATAACAACAATGATACTACTATTTCATACGAGTCCATATTGTTTTATAAAGTGGAGAAATTGCTTCGTTGAAGTACCGATAATATATCATAGATAACTGCTTGGAATGAGGAGTATAGGTATATTTTCGAAGCAGGTTGCACTTTGAAATTATTTTGTATGCGCAAGTTTTTTATAGAATGAATGACTGTGCATACATTTTTTATTCAGAAATTATTTAAATTTTCGTCATCTGAATATTGCGACGAAAATAAACAGCTATATGTCAGAAAAAACGTGTATAAGGGGGATGCAATTTGAGTAATGAACTTTTACAGATTAAAAACTTGAAGACATCTTTTCGCATAGGGGATGAATATTACGCAGCGGTGGATGATGTCACACTGACGTTGAATAAAAATGAAGTATTGGGCATTGTCGGAGAGTCTGGTTCTGGTAAAAGTGCTTTAGCATTTTCTGTTATGCGTTTACACAACCGGGCGAAAATCGAAGGTGAAATACGATTAAACAATCAAGATATTATTGATATGTCCAAAACAAAGCTGAATAAAATACGGGGCGATGACATGGCAATGATTTTCCAGGATCCGCTTACTGCGTTAAATCCGCTTATGCCCATCGGCAGACAAATTGAAGAAACTTTATTTTTGCATGATAAGAAATTAGGACAGCGGGGCAGGAGGAAACGTACCATTGAGCTTCTGGATTTAGTTGGGATTCCAAGGCCGGAACGGGTCTATGAGCAGTTTCCCCACGAATTATCAGGAGGAATGAGACAGCGGATTATTATTGCCATCGCAATCGCTAATAATCCGGAATTATTAATTGCAGATGAGCCGACCACTGCTTTGGATGTAACCATTCAGGCTCAAATTTTGGACTTAATCCGTGAACTAAAAGAAAAAATACATGCAGGTATTATCTTAATTACGCATGATTTAGGTGTTGTTGCAGAAATGGCTGATCGTGTAGCAGTGATGTATGCAGGTCAGATTGTAGAAATTGCTCCTGTAGAGAAATTATTTTCCAATCCGCTGCACCCCTATACAAGATCTTTATTGAATTCTGTACCGGCCGAGGGCCAGGACAAACTGCATGTTATTCAAGGAGTTGTTCCTTCCCTGAAAAATTTACCAAGAGAAGGCTGCCGTTTCGCTGCACGTATTCCTTGGATAGACAGTTCTGTTCATGAAAAGCACCCGGTTTTACATGAAGCAAAACCAGGACATTTTGTAAGGTGTACATGCTATAAACATTTTTATATTCCGGAGCAGGATAAGGAGGAACATCGAAATGGCGTTTCTTGAGGTGAATGATTTAAAAGTATACTTTCCGATTAAAGGCGGCATTTTAAATCGGACAGTCGATCATATCAAAGCCGTTGACGGCGTTTCCTTTGAAATGGAACAGGGGAAAACCTATGGATTAGTAGGTGAATCCGGTTCCGGAAAATCAACTACAGGACGGGCGATTATCGGCTTAGAAGATGTCACTGCAGGGCAGATTTCTTTTGAAGGAAAAGATATTACAGCAGGAAAAACCAAAAATAAACAATTTCGAAAAGATGTGCAAATGATTTTTCAAGATCCTTATTCTTCATTAAATCCGAGAAAAAGGGTGCTGGATATTGTTGCAGAACCGCTTCGAAATTTTGAAAAATTATCAAAAAAAGAAGAAAGAAAACGAGTACAGGAACTTTTAGATATTGTTAATGTGAGTGCAGACAGTATTTTTAAATATCCGCATGAGTTTTCCGGCGGACAAAGGCAACGTATTGGTGTGGCCAGAGCGATTGCTCTAAAACCGAAGCTGATTATTGCGGATGAACCTGTATCTGCTTTGGATGTATCTGTTCAGGCTCAAGTATTGAATTTTTTAAAGGATATTCAAAATGAATTTAATCTGACTTATTTATTTATCAGCCATGATTTAGGAATTGTAAAGCATATGTGTGACAATATTTCGATTATGTACAAAGGCAGGTATGTGGAGCAGGGAAGCACCAAAGATATCTTTGAAAATCCGCAACATATATATACAAAACGTTTAATTGCTGCCATTCCGGATATCAACCCCGAACATCGTGAAGAGCAATTTAAATTTCGTCGAGAAGTGGCCGATGAATACCGCAATTCTTATAATGATTACTTTGACAATCATGGTTTAGCATTCAATCTTCAGTCTGTTTCAGATACGCATAAAGTTGCTTTGCCAGAGAAAGGTTGATGTGTTTATGTGGAAATTTATTGTACGAAGACTACTGATTACCTTCCCGCAGATTGTGTTTTTAAGCATCCTTGTATTTATGATGGCGCAATTTATGCCGGGAGATGCTTTGACCGGTTTAATTGATCCGAATATCAGTCCGGAAGCCTTAGAAATTCAACGTGAACGTTTAGGGCTGAACAACCCTTGGTATGTGCAATATATGGATTGGGTAGGCGGTCTGGTGCAAGGAGATCTTGGCCAGTCATTCCGGTTTAAAATGGATGTGACAGAACTGATTTCTGAGCGGGTTATGAATACGATATTACTGTCAGCTGTTTCATTAACATTTACATACATTATTGCGATTCCGCTGGGGATTGTGAGCGGACGCTATAATGATTCGCCTTTAGATTCAGCTATTACAAGTTATAGCTATCTTGGTTTTGCAACCCCTATATTTATTTTTGCACTGGTTATGCTTTGGGTATTTGGATTTATGCTGGGATGGTTTCCGACAAGCGGAAGTGTATCTCCGGGGCTAGCGCCAGGAACGATGGAATATTATATAAGCAAAGTATACCATGCCTTGCTTCCGGGCTTATCCATTGCGTTAATATCCGTTGTATCGACAATCCAGTATCTAAGAAGTGAAATTGTGGATACGAAGCAAAAAGATTTTATTGTTACAGCGAGAGCAAAAGGTGCTTCTGAAAACCGTGTATATAATAGACATATTTTCCGTAATTCCTTGTTGCCGGTAGCAGCTTTCTTTGGCTGGGAGATTACCAGTTTAATTTCCGGAACCGTTTTTGTAGAAAGTGTTTTTTCTTATCCGGGTATGGGGCTGCTCTTTTTGGAATCCATTACACAACGTGACTTCAGCGTAGTCACATCGCTCGTTTTATTATTTGGAATTGCCAGCATCTTAGGTGCGCTTTTATCCGATATTATCTTGAGTATCGTTGATCCGAGAATTCGGATTAAATAGAAACATAGACATGGAGGTGACTATTGTATGGAAGCTGATACAGTCAAAATCGCGGAACAAAAAAGTCCTTCATCGCTTACGATTCTTTTAAGAGAATTGTTTCGGGATAAGCTGGCACTTGTTTCCCTTATATTTTTTATATTAATTACCAGTTTTGTTTTTGGAATCTCTTTATTTCTGAATCAGGATGAGATTGTAAGTGTCGATTTATTTGCTATTAACGCACCGCCGTCCGACCAGTTTATTTTAGGAACGGATTATGGGGGGCGAGATGTATTTGGCCAGTTGATTATAGGCACACGTAATTCTCTGGCAATTGGCATTTTAGTAACGTTAATCAGCGGAATTTTTGGAATAGCCTATGGTGTTATTTCAGGTTATTTCGGAGGCCATATAGATAACGTGCTGATGCGGATTATTGATTTCTTTATGGTATTGCCGTTTTTAATGATTATTATTGTTTTTGTATCGATGACGCCAGATTATAATATTGTCAGCTTTTCGCTGATTATGGCAGCTTTTTCCTGGATGGGAATAGCCAGATTGATTCGTTCCAAAGCATTGCAGGAAAAGGAACTGGATTATGCGCAAGCTTCTAAAACATTAGGAACATCTCATTTTAATATTATTTTCAAACAAGTGTTACCCAATATCACATCGCTGATTATTGTGACCATGACATTAAATTTAGCAGCAAATATTGGGTTAGAATCCGGATTATCCTTTCTTGGATTTGGGTTTCCGGAAGAAACACCCAGCTTAGGTACCCTGTTATCCTATGCAAGAAATCCGCAAACATTGGAATTCCGCTGGTGGATTTGGGCGCCGGCAGCAGTATTGATTTTATTATTGATGCTTGCAGTCAGGAATGTCGGGGAGGCATTAAGACGAGCTGCTGATGCCAGGCAGCGTCGCGGGTAGTACTTATTCTATTACTTTCATCAGCTGCTCATGCAGCATTAGATGTTGAGTATATATTAACCGGTAATCCTTGCCGGTTCAAAAAACATATTATAAGGGGAGGTTACAAGGATGGGGAAAGCAAATCTTAGTAAGATTTTATTTGTTATGATGCTGATGCTGTTTCTTGTGTTGGCAGCATGCAGCGGTGGCGGCTCTGAAGGCGCTGATGACAGTGGAAGTGAAGAGGCGGAAGGGGGAGACGCCGGTTCTGAATCGGAAGAAGCAGATGGAAAGGTATATGATGTAGCAGATTTCAGCCCAATCAAAGAAGGCGAACCGATGGATGGCGGAAATCTGAACTTTGGTCTTGTGTCACCAACTGTTTTTTCTGGAACATTAAATTTTAACTTTTATTCAGACGCAGTTGATTCAGAAATACTTGATTGGTTTGATGAATCGCTTTTAGATGTAGATGAAACATTCAATATGAACCAAGAGGGTGCAGCTACCTGGGAAGTGAATGAGGAAGGTGATGAATTTACCTTTACTATCCGGGATGAAGTAAATTGGCATGATGGAGAGCCGGTAACTGCAGAAGATTGGGCGTTTGCTATTGAAGTAATCGCTGATCCGGATTATGATGGACCGCGTTATGGAAATGTGACAGATATTGTTGGCGTAGAAGAATATCATGACGGGGAAGCAGACAGTATTGAAGGATTGGAAATTATGGACGAGAAGACATTGAAAATGACCTTTAAACAAGCAACACCTTCCTTATTATCTGGCGGTATATGGTCATACGCATTACCAAAGCATATCTTTGAAGATATTCCAGTAGCAGATATGTCTTCATCGGATGCAGTGCGCGTTAATCCAATCGGTATGGGACCTTTCAAAGTAGAGTCTATTACTCCTGGTGAATCTGTAACCTATTCCAAAAATGAAGATTACTGGCAAGGGGAACCTAATCTGGATTCCGTAACAGTAAAAGTAATTGCTCCAGAAACAGTAACGCAGGCTCTTGAAACAGGCGAAGTAGATCTAGTAAATTCTTTCCCTACAGACCAATATCCGGATGTGGAAGAATCCCTAACAAATGTGGAATTCTTAGGAAGAGTAGACAGATCATATTCGTATGTCGGATTTAAATTGGGGTCATGGGATGAAGAGAATGGAAAAGTAGATATGGATTTAGAAAATTCAAAAGTCGGTGATGTCGAATTGCGCCGGGCCATGTGGTATGCAGTGGATAATGATGCTGTAGGAGAGCGTTTTTATAATGGATTGCGCTGGAATGCAACCACATTGATCCCTTCATTCTATGAAGTTTATCATGATGATTCTATTGAAACGCCAACGTATGATCCAGATACGGCAAATCAAATTTTAGATGAAGCCGGTTATGAAGACGTAAATGGGGATGGTTTCCGGGAAAATCCGGACGGCGAAGAGCTCGTGCTTAATTATGCGTCTCAAGAAGGCGGAGATACGGCAGAACCGTTAGCAAATTATTATATCCAATCATGGGAACAAATTGGAATTAAGGTAGAAAAAATCGATGGACGTTTATTAGAAGTGAATGATTTCTATGACCGGATTGGAGAGCAAGGTAATGATGATCCGGACATTGATATTTATTCAGCTGCTTGGTCAGTTGGAACAGATGTTAACCCGACAAATTTATGGGGACCCAATGTGATATTTAACTTCACTCGCTGGGAAGATGAAGAAAATACACGTTTGCAAGAAGAAGGTGTTTCTTCAGAGGCAATTGATTTAGAATATCGACAAGAAGTATACAGCGAATGGCAAGAATATATGGTCGATCAAGTGCCAGCATTCCCGACAGTTTACCGTGCAGAATTAGCTCCGGTGAACGAACGTGTCGTAAACTGGGATATTCGTCAAGAAGATCAGGAATTAGAACGTTATGAAGTTGGGGTCACACAGGAAGAACCAGCCGTGGCGGAATAAAAAAACAAAAGGAAAAGACTCGCATTGCGGGTCTTTTCTGCTATTTCAAGTATTGTTTTATTTCTTCTAAGTTTTGAAATTCATCTACCTGCTTGATAAGCGATTCTAATGTGCTTATTTCTTGTTGGCGCAGTTTATCTTCCAAATCTTCAGATATTGGAGCTACAAATTTTGTAATTAATGCAACGGCAGTGTTAGCTAGCGCTTCTTTACCTTTTTCTATTCCTTCTTCTTTACCTTCATTTCGAAAAATCTCTGCTAAGCTCATTGCCAATTCACTCCCTTCTTGATAAGTGTTTCCTGTAGGCTTAATTATATCATAACTTATTTATTTATTAACCCAACTTTCGCACCTGAGAATAAGCATATAAACCTTGCTGTTCCAGGATGAACATGATCTCTAGTATCATGCTTGTTTTGAGTTAAGTCATCCTTTTATTTTTGAACAGGATATGGTGTATAGCAACCGCTCCGGCCAACCACTCCGCTTTCCGACGTACAACGGTTTTGATGGGGCGAGTAAGCGCAGCCCCAGGAGTCACGGTTTTAGCCTGTAAACCACTCGTTCTACGTGGTTGGCCTGCGCTCTAATAGGATTCTACAGCGTTTGAAAGAAATAGCATCCTGATGAAGTTAGATGAAATAATGACTTTTCAGTCTGAAATCATTTATTTGTTCAGCTATTTCAATCGTATAGAAAATCCTACTAGCGGAGGCGGACCGTTTTGACTCCTGAGGGATCAGCACCATCTGAAGATCCACTTTTGCCAAGTGCTCTTCTTGGCAAAAGTTAGCTGAAGAGCGTGCCCCTAGGAAAGCAAAACGGTCCGCCGCAGCGGTCGCCTTACATCTTACCTGCTCATCTATGTCAACAGCTGTATAGAAGGAGCAATCATCACCTGTCCCTATGGAAAGGAAGTTACTTTTAAAGTGTGAAAGTTGTGTTATTAATAAATTCCTTCCCGGCCCATATTAAACATTTCTAAAAACTCCGGTTTGCGCTATAATGGATACGGATACATAATGCGCACGAGATAAATTGAATTACGTATTATTGCTACGTTTTAGAAATAGAATGAAATACTTCATGCAGGAGGAAAATATCATGAATACACAAGAGCAATTGAAAAAAGCAGTCGGTGAAAAAGCAGCGTCATTCGTTCAAGATGGAATGAAGGTAGGTTTAGGTTCAGGGTCAACGGTATATTGGCTCGTTCATGCTTTAGGGGAAAGAATCAAAGAGGAAGGCATTCAAATCGAAGGCATTCCCTCTTCCATTCAAACAGGAGCATGGGCAAAAGAGTTCGGCGTTCCACTAACAAATTTCGCGGAAACAAAGGAATTAGATATAACTATTGACGGAGCAGATGAGGTGGATCCGGATTTTCAACTAATCAAGGGTGGCGGTGCAGCTCTGTTCAGAGAAAAAATCATTGCCCAGGCTGCTGAAAAACTACTTATTATTGTGGATGAATCAAAAATGGTTAATTATTTAGGAGCCTATGCTTTGCCGGTAGAAATTCTGCCTTTTGCATGGGAACGAACAGTTCATGAAATAAAAAAGCTGGGATGTGAACCGGAACTTCGTATGAAGGACGGGGAACCGCTTGTGACGGATAATGGTAATTTTATTGCAGACTGCCCGTTTGAAAAAATAGAGGATCCAGCTGATTTAGACCGAAAACTACAAGCTATTGCCGGTGTAGTGGAAACGGGATTGTTTATTAATATGGCGGATACGGTTATTATCGGTAATTCAGAAGGCGTTACAGTAAAAAATAAATAGATACAGATAAAAGATCATCTTTCGGGATGGTCTTTTTTTGTGCACGAACTGGCCCGGTATGACATAGGCTAATGAGGAGCTGGAGACTTCGCCAGAGAGGATGATGAGATTTGTGTGGAATTACCGGATTCATTAGCTGGGATAAACGGGCGAGTGACGATCAAGAGATATTAGAAAAGATGACAAATACATTATCTTTACGCGGCCCGGATGCAACGGGTTATTGGCTGGAAGGTCATGTGGGATTTGGGCATAAAAGGCTTTCTGTCATTGATTTAAAAGGCGGTAAACAGCCAATGTCAAAAGAAGCAGAACATAAGAAATACGTGATTTGTTATAATGGAGAACTTTATAATACAGAAGAACTGCGAAACAGTTTAATGCAGCGGGGATATACGTTTACCACCTCTTCTGATACAGAGGTACTGCTAACGAGTTATATGGAGTGGAAAGAAGACTGTGTGGATCATTTGAATGGCATTTTTGCGTTCGCTATTTGGGATGATGCATCAGAAAAACTGTTTATTGCACGGGACCGCTTAGGGGTAAAGCCGCTTTTTTATAGTGAAAAAGGAAAAACATTCGTGTTTGGTTCGGAAATTAAAGCACTCCTGGCTCATCCGCAAGTAACAACAAAAGTTGATCGAACAGGACTTTCAGGAGTTTTCGGTTTAGGACCGTCCAGAACACCAGGGCATGGACTGTTTAAAGACGTAAACGAATTAAGAGCCGGGCATGCGATGACCGTATCAAGAATGGGGTTAAAGGTTTGGCGTTACTGGAATTTAGAAAGTAAAGAACATCAGGATTCGTTAGAGGAGACAGCTGAAAAAGTACGGGAGCTATTCACTGATTCCGTTGAGAGACAGCTTGTGGCGGATGTTCCGGTAGCTACTTTTCTATCTGGCGGTTTAGATTCGAGTGCGATTACAGCGATAGCAGCAAATTACTATAAAGAAAACGGGTTAGGTGCTTTATCTACTTTTTCGTTGGATTACCAAGGAAATAAGCAACACTTTCAGGCCAGTAAGTTTCAACCTTCCAGTGATCAGGAATGGATTGAAAAGATGGTAGATGCTTTTTCGACCGATCATCATGAAGAAGTTATTACTGGGGTAGAGCTTGCTTCCTTGCTGAAAGAAGCTGTAGAAGTCAGAGATCAGCCCGGGCAGGCGGATATTGATTCTTCGCTATTATGGTGCTGCCGCCAAATGAAGAAATATACAACAGTGGCATTATCCGGGGAATGTGCAGATGAGATATTTGGCGGTTATCCTTGGTTCCATGACCCGACAGCGGTAGGAGATAATTTTCCATGGATACGCTCATTAGATGGCAGAACGAGTTTGCTGCATGATGATTGGCAGCAGAAACTGCAAATTACAGATTATGTGCAAAATAGATATCAAGAAACAATAGCGGAGACACCGCGGTTAGATGGGGAAAATAAGGTGGATGCAAGACGCAGGGAATTGTTTTATTTAAATATGCAATGGTTTATGTCCCAGCTGTTAGACAGAAAAGATCGAATGAGTATGGGAGCAGGGCTGGAAGTGCGTGTGCCATATGCAGATCATCATCTTGTCGAGTATGTCTGGAATATTCCCTGGGAAATGAAAATGGCAAATGGCAAGGAGAAAGGCATTTTACGAAAAGCGATGGAAGGCATTTTACCGCAAGAAGTGCTGTACCGGAAAAAGAGTCCTTACCCAAGAACGTTTCAGCCTGAATATACAGAACAAGTATCCCAATGGATGCGGAAAATTTTAACCGATTCGGATGCGAGAATCTTTGAATTTTTGAAGAAAGACAAAGTGGAACAAATTGTAAAGAGCGGCGGAAAAGAGTTCAAAGATCCTTGGTATGGTCAGCTGATGCGCGGACCGCAATTAATCGCCCATCTTTGTCAGATTGATTATTGGTTGAGGAAATATGATATCGCCGTGAATGAATAGGTAACAGCAAAGTATGAAGTCTGAAAATAATCGGACTTCATACTTTGTTATATCATCGATAATCCCTGTTTGTTAATTTGTCAATCCAGCTGGTCCACTTACAATTGATAAATAATATGGTAGACTGTAAGTAATTGCATCACTTCTGGAAGGGTCGGTCAATAGGTTCCATACATCTTGCATTGAGCTTGTATGCAAAAGGAAGGGAATCCATGTACGATAAAGCGGAGGAGTGTTTTCCGCTATTACATAGCCTTTGACGGTAGAAACAGCGCTGTTATTGCAGTGCTTGCTTAACAGAAGTGACCATACAACTGTATGGTGAAATAAATTGAAAATGATATAGAGAAGGATTGTTATTGTCATGAAAAAGCAATGGGATATTTTTATTGCTTTTTTCCGAGTGGGGATGCTGGGGTTTGGCGGTGGACCAGCCTCTATTCCTTTAATGCGGAAGGAAGCAGTTGAGAAATATAAATGGATGGGTGAAGATGAATTTACTGATATATTATCCATCAGTAATACATTACCTGGGCCGATCGCTACAAAACTCGCCGGTTATATCGGTTATCGTGTATCCGGCTGGATTGGTATGCTGAATGCATTGATAGCTTCTGTTATTCCAACCGTTATATTGGTCATTGTGTTACTAAGAACCTTATCAGAGGTTCGTGAATTTGATTGGGTAAAAGGGATGACTGCAGCAGTCTTGGCAGTTGTCGGAATGATGATGGCGGTTCTTACCTGGCAATTTTTATATAAAGCAGGGAAAGGACTAGGCTGGGGACTTGCTATTAGCATGCTTGTCGTTATTTATATTGTTTTAAATTATTTGCATGTGCATCCGGGTATTGTTATTGGGATTCTCCTCATTGTTGCCCTCGCTCTTCCCGTGAAAAAGAAGGAGAAAGAGGGGGATAATACATGATTTTATGGGATATCTTTGTAGCTTTCTTTATTCCTGGAATTATCGGTTATGGCGGCGGCCCTGCTTCCATTACTTTAGTAGAAAATGAGGTCGTTGGTAATTATGGTTGGATGTCGGTGCAGGAATTTGGAGAAGTGCTGGCATTTGCCAATTCCTTGCCTGGACCTATTGCTACGAAAATGGCAGGGTATATCGGCTATGAATTAGGCGGTATCGCAGGTTCCTTTGTTGGGATTTTTGCTACTGTGGCTCCTTCTTTAATTTTGATGATTTTACTGGGCAGTATTTTATTAAAATATAAAAAGTCCGAACGTGTTCATCGATTAACTGTATTTGTCCAGCCTGTGATTGCCGTGTTACTAGGTGTTATTGCCTGGAATTTCTGGACCGAAGCATATGTCAGTATCGGTCTGCTACAAACCGGAATCATTGTCGTGATTAGTTTTTACCTGATTGAGATCAAGCAGGTGCACCCGGCCTTTATCATTGCCGGAGCCATGCTATATGGCGGATTTTTCCTTTAAAAACTCAAATAAAATAAATAGCTACATCGAAAAAGACATGCTGTCAGAGGAAGAAATTCTTTGTCTGGCGGATGTCTTTTTTGTTTGGACATGCAAGGAGGTTCTGCCAGGCTAATTATATTTTGGCAACATTCCTTTGACAAAGTCGCATTTTGATAAGGTTGTTTTCCCTATATAGCACGGCATAAAATAAAAATAGAAAATAACAAAATAATGAAAGGGGTTTAATAATATGGCAGCACAAAATAGCGGTTTTCGTTCAAAGATTCAAAAGTTCGGCAGTAATCTCAGCGGCATGATTATGCCAAATATTGGCGCTTTTATTGCTTGGGGGCTGATTACAGCTTTATTTATTCCAGACGGATGGATTCCAAATGAAACGATGGCACAATTGAATGAACCAATGATTCATTATTTATTACCGTTGCTCATCGGTTTTTCAGGCGGTCGAATTGTTTATGATATCCGTGGAGGAGTGGTTGGTGCTACTGCAACAATGGGTGTGATTGTTGGGGCAGATGAACCAATGTTCCTCGGGGCAATGATTATGGGACCTTTAGCTGGTTATTTGATAAAGAAAATTGATGACGTATTCCAAGCAAAAATCCGTCAGGGATTTGAGATGCTTTATAATAACTTCTCGGCAGGAATTCTTGCAGCTATTTTAGCGATGATTGCTATAGCAGCAATTGGACCAGTTGTTTCCAGCTTAACAAAAGTGTTAGCAACAGGGATAACAGCAATTATTAGTGCAGGGTTATTACCGCTCGCCAGTATCATTCTTGAACCTGCTAAAACGCTCTTTATAAATAATGCTATTAACCATGGTATTCTGACACCGCTTGGTGCAGATCAGGCAACAGAAACAGGGAAATCAATTCTTTTCTTGCTCGAGGCGAATCCAGGACCAGGTTTGGGCATTCTGCTCGCCTTTGCAATCTTTGGAAAAGGTGTTTCAAAAGCCTCTGCACCAGGAGCAGCCATTATTCAATTTTTAGGTGGTATTCATGAAATTTACTTCCCTTATGTACTCATGAAACCAACATTAATTATTGCAGCTATTTTCGGCGGCATGTCTGGAATTTTCACGCTTCAATTATTTGATGCCGGGCTGATAGCGGCAGCTTCGCCAGGAAGTATTTTCGCTGTGTTAGCGATGACACCAGGAAACAGCTACGTGGGAGTAACTTTAAGTGTTATTATAGCAACCGCAGTTACGTTTACGATTGCATCCTTTATTCTGAAAATGTCGAAGGATAGCGAAGAAGATTTGGCGGCTTCCACTGAAAAAATGGAAGCAATGAAAGGCAAGAAAGACAGTGACAGCAATGCAACAGATACAGAAGAGGAAGAAGCGGAAATCGAAACACCTGTAAAAGATGCAGATGAAGTCAATAAAATCATATTTGCATGTGATGCTGGAATGGGATCCAGTGCCATGGGAGCGTCCTTATTAAAGAATAAATTTAAAAAGAGCGATATTGCTATTGATGTTACCAATAAAGCCATTAATGAAATTCCGGATGATGCGGATATTATTATTACGCAAAAATCACTGACGGACCGGGCGAAAGCCAAACGTCCAGATGCAGAGCATATTTCGGTGGACAATTTCTTAAACAGTCCGCGTTATGATGAACTGGTGGAACGGTTGAAGGACTGATTACAAGAAGAGAGCAGTTTCTTTTTTAGAAAGGCTGCTTGCGGAAGGGAGGTGGAAGGGAATGTATCTTACCAGCCGTGAACGAAATATCTTAGCTTTTTTACTTCCTGCAGAGGAAGAGAAAACAGTAAAGCAAGTAGCAGATAAATTGAATGTAAGTACGAGAACGATTCACCGGGAATTAACCAGGTTAGAGGATGTGTTGGCAGCTTATCAACTGACACTTTCTAAAAAGTCGGGCTCCGGTGTAGTCATTCAAGGTAATCCGGAGAACAAGCAACATTTAAAAGAGAAAGTAGCGCAATTAGATGGTGTGGAATTATCCAAAGAAGAAAGGGAATCTATTTTATTAAATACGTTAATACAGGTACGTGAACCAATTAAATTATTTACGCTTGCGAGTGAATTGAATGTAACCATTGCAGCTATTTCCCAAGATCTAGATGATATGGAGAATTGGATTAAATCATTTGATTTGGAACTTATCCGTAAGAAGGGATATGGGGTGGAAATAAAAGGTGATGAAGTAAAAAAGCGTGCTGTACTAAGTAATTTAATTTCCCGTCACATTGACTTGTTTGCATTTGTGGAAAAGATAAAAACGAAAAATAAAGAAGATAACGAAAGAGGAGAAACCATTTCCGATCGATTATTGGGACTGGTTGATCCACAGAAATTAGAAAAAATAGAGGAGCAGGTACAGGAAATTGGAAAGGAGCTTCCTTATCATTTGGCAGACAGTGCTTATATTGGGCTTGTTGTGCATTTGTCGCTTGCCATTGAAAGGTTGCAAAAAGGAGATACGATTCATTTTCATGAAGCATATAAGCAGGAAATTCAAGCAGAACCGGAGTATCAGATTGCAGCTGCATTGATTAAAAAGTTGGAAACGGCCTTTTCGATGACGATACCAGAGGATGAAATCGGCTATATTACGATGCATTTAATGGGGGCGAAACTGCGAGAAAATCAATCCTATTTATTGGAAGAAACAAGTATAGATTTAGCACAGCAGGCAAAAGAACTGATTCGTAAAGCTGGAGAACAGCTAAACATGGATTTAACGGCGAATAACCGGTTTTTGAACGATTTAACGACACATTTAAAACCGGCGATTTACCGCATCAAACAGCAGATGAACATTCATAATCCGATGCTTACAGAAATTAAACAAGATTACTCGGAATTGTTTGAGATTGTGAAGGAAAGCATCGCAGCTGTTTTTCCGGATATAGAGATTCCAGAGGAAGAAATTGCGTATATTGTACTGCATTTTGCTGCTGTACTTTTGCAGACAGAGGTGCATAAAGATATCCGGGTTCTTGTTATCTGTTCCACCGGGATCGGAACATCGAAAATGCTGGCCAGCAAATTGGAGCGTAAATTTCCGGAAATCGAGCTGGTAAAGCATCAATCAATTTTTGATTTAAATGAAGAAGCCATCTCCAAATACGATGTGATTGTTTCGACGGTTCTCTTAGAGAATTTGAATCAGCGTTATGTGCATATATCCCCGATGCTGACAGAAGAAGAAGCGGCAAAAGTAAAAACTGCCATAAGAAAAGCTGCTTTAACGCAGTCCCAAAAATCATCTGTGAGAGCAAATAAGATGATGAAAGGCGATTTTTTAGTAAATCTTCAGGAAATGTATCGTTATTCTGATGTTATCTTACAGGTCTTAAACCGATTTAACTTATTTTATTTGCGAAAAGTTAACGCAGACTTTTTAAAGTCAATTTGTCATCAATTACAGCGAGACGGCATCATAGAGAATGCAAACGTATTATTTGAAAAATTGAAGAAAAGAGAATCGCAGGGAGGTTTGGGGATTCCGGGAACCCAGCTTGCGTTATTTCATACCAGATCCGATATAGTCCATGGCCCGGGTTTCTATATGTTTCAATTACCTAATAAAGAGAATTTACAGGCAATGGATGAAACGGAGACAGAGGTGTCACGCATTTTAATCATGCTTGCTCCAGAAACCATCAACGAAGAAGCGCTGGATATCTTGAGTTATCTCAGTGGTTTATTGGTTCAGGATGAACACTGTCTGCAATTGCTGCAAGAAGCAGATGAAAGGGAAATCAGACAGTTTTTAACACAGCAGTTTCATCAATTTATTCAGGAAAAATTCTATCACGAGGAAAAACGTTCATAAGACGTAAATGTTATAAAAGGAGTGCATCACAATGGCAAAAGACATTTTAAGTACAGAGAATATGGAACTGGGGGTACAATTCGCATCCAAAGAAGAAGCGGTTCGACATGTCGGCAGTATTTTATTAAACAATGGCTACATTCAAGAATCCTATATTGATAAAATGCTGGAACGCGAGGAAGTTGCAACGACGTTTATGGGAAATGCCTTAGCTATTCCACATGGGACAGAAGAGGGGAAAAAAGATGTTCTTGAGACAGGGCTAGCTGTTGTCACTGTTCCGAATGGCGTTGATTTTGGCGATGGAAATACCGTGAATCTCTTGATAGGTATTGCGGGAAAAGGCGATGAACACTTAGAAATCCTCTCGCAGATTGCTATTATTTGTTCCGAAGCAGAGAATGTGGAGAAATTGACGCAAGCATCATCGAAGGAGGAAATAATGTCTATGCTTCAAGAGGTGAATGGGTAATGAAAGTTGTTCACTTTGGTGCAGGAAATATCGGCAGAGGATTTATCGGACTTTTGTTATACCAGTCGGGATATGAAATCACTTTTGTTGATGTCAATGCGGAAATAATCCACGCGATGACTCAAGAAAAAGCTTATCAGGTTCATTTTGCTGACGATAACAGTGCCCCTGTTACCGTGGAGCATATCACGGGAATCAACAGTGCAGAAAATCCGGAAGCTGTGACAAATGCGGTGATAGAAGCAGATATTATCACGACAGCAGTTGGTCCGAACATTTTGCCTGTAATTGCGAAAGCTATTGCGGAAGGACTCGCCAAAAGAAAAGATCGGAACCCAAAAACAGTGCCGATAATTGCTTGTGAAAATATGATCGGCGGGAGTACGTTATTAAAGAAGTATGTCTATCAGGAAATCGATGAGATAGAGACAGAAGAATTTGAGGCATTATGTCGTTTTCCGGATGCTGCAGTAGACCGGATTGTTCCGAATCAAATGAATAAAAATATCTTGGATGTCTGGGTAGAACCATATTATGAATGGGTTGTGGAAAAAGCTTTTATTCAAGATATCTTGCCTGCTATCCAGGGAATCACCTATGTTGATGACCTCGGTCCATATATAGAAAGAAAACTGTTTACCGTCAATACCGGGCATGCAGCAACAGCATATTTAGGGAATTATTATAACTACAAAACGATTGATCAAGCTTTACAAGACAAGTCGATTCTCCATATGTTAAACGGCGCATTAGAGGAGACAGGGCAGGGGTTAATGGAAGCCTATGGTTTTGATTCGCAAGCTCATCATACCTATATTCAAACCATTATCAGCCGTTTTCAAAACCCGTATATTACCGATGAAGTAAAGCGTGTTGCCAGAGGCCCGCTCCGTAAACTGGGCCCGGAAGACCGCTTTATACGGCCGTCTGGTATGTATTTGGCATACACCGCCGCTGCGCCGAAATATTTATCAAAAGCAATGGCAGCAGCGTTATTATTTGCCAATGATGAAGATGAAGAGGCTGTACAGCTCCAAACAATGATACAGAACAAAGGAGCTGCAGCCGCTTTTGCAGAGGTGAGCGGATTAGAGCAGGATCATCCAATTACGAAAGCAGTCCTGACAGCATATGAACAGATGCGTTAAGCATACAAAGCTCCTTATATGTAAACAACATGGGAAATCTACGGAGGTTTCCCATGTTGTTCAGATCGATATTAATTCACTAAGCCCAATTTTTTCAATCCGTTAAAAATTCCTGAGTCTGTTACAGACGTTGTTTGAAAATCAGCATATTCCATTAATCTTGCATCAGCATTTCCCATGGCAATCCCTGTACCGGCAAATTGAAGCATTTCTTTATCATTCATCCCGTCCCCAAAAGCAATGATTTCTGACGGAGAGATGTTCAGATGAGACAGCATTTGTTTGATGGCGACACCTTTGTTTACAGAAGTCCGAAGCACATCGTAGGACTCACTGGCATGTGGGACATTTACTTTTGTGAGCTGGTAATCATCTGTAATTTCAAAGTCCTTCACCTGGTCTTCAGTGACATTAATAGCGGAAGCAGAAACAATTTTATCCGCTACATCAGGTGTGAATAATTTATTTTGATACAGCTGAAATACTTCATTGAAATCTTCCACATGTGGATTGGATAAGGAAGTGAAATAGTTATTCTCCGTTGTGTAGAGAACAAGCTCGCTTTCACTTTGACCGGCAATAGCTACCATTTTCTCCACATCTTCTTTCTTCATCGGCGCGTTAAAAATAACATCATCCTGGTAAAGTGCATAGGCACCGTTATAAGTGATAGACGAAGCAATTTCGAAATCAGCGGTTAATTTTTGAATGTCCACAAATGGTCTGCCTGTGCATAGAAAAACTTCTAATCCTGCTTCTTTCACTTGCCGGATCGCTTCCAGCGTGGAAGGAGTGTAAGTGTGGTCAGGCTGCAAGATCGTTCCGTCAATATCTAAAAATAGTGCGCGATAAGTCATTATAGTCTCCTTTTCTCTTTTAAAACTACTATTATTTTACCATAATATCCGTTCAAAACCCAGCAGGCAGTAAACAACCATCCAAAACGAGGGAAGCGTTATTTTTCAGCTTCCCGTCGCTAATGATTTCTAAAGTGCCTGGTCATCCACTTTATGAAGCCAGTCTTCAATAAAGGAAACTGCTGCTTCCACCGTTCCTTCTTCAAAAGGAGACGCTAATCCTGCTGATTGCACAAGTTCTAAAAACGGCTTCGAACCACCGAGTTGACAAAGGTCCATGTAATCCTGCCATGCTTGTTCCCGGTTTTCCTGCGATTTCTTTAAAAATTGAAAGGCACACATTTGTGCAAGCGTATAATCGATATAATAAAAAGGATCTTCATAAATATGCCCTTGCTTCTGCCAAAAAGCGCCTGATTCCAGGTTTTCTATGCCATCATAATCGCGGTGTGGCAGGTATTTCTTTTCTAAACGGCGCCAAGCTTGGTTGCGCTCTTCTGGAGTCCAGTCCGGATTTTCATAAACAAGATGCTGAAACTCATCTACTGCAACACCGTATGGCAGAAATTGAATCGCGTCTGATAGATGGGCATACGTATATTTTTCAACATCTTCTTTAAAGAAATTTTCCATCCACGGATAGGTGAAGAACTCCATGCTCATGGAATGAATTTCAGCTGATTCGCTTGTCGGGAAGTAATACTCCGGCACCGAAAAATGGCGGCTGGAATAAGTTTGAAAAGCATGTCCTGCTTCATGTGTTAATACATCAATATCTCCAGATGTCCCGTTGAAATTAGAGAAAATAAACGGGGATTGGTAATCCTCGATATAGGTGCAATATCCGCCGCTTTCTTTTCCTTTCTTTGCTTCTAAATCAAGCAGCTCATGGTCCAACATAAATTGGAAGAATTCACTGGTCTCAGCGGATAGTTCATTATACATTTTCTTCCCATTTTCAATAATCCAATCGGGTGTCCCTTTTGGCGTGGCATTTCCAGAAGCGAAAACAAAAGCTTCATCATAAAATTTTAACGTGTTTACACCGATTCGTTTCGCCTGTTTTTCATAAAGCTTTGTTGCTATAGGCACGATCACTTCTTCGACTTGTTTCCGGAATCGCTGAACCATTTCGGCATTATAATCCACACGCTGCATCCGTAAATAACCAACTTCAACAAAGTTTTCAAACCCGAGTTTTTCCGCTATTTGCTGCCGTGTTTTTACTAAATCCTCATAGATTGTATCCAGTGTTTCTTTATTGTCTGCGAAAAAGCATTGGCGTGCTTCCAGTGCTTCTTTTCGAGTTTGCCGTTCCGGGTCTTCTGCAAAAGGTTCCAGTTGTGCCAAAGTATACGTTTCTCCCCGAAAGGCAATATCTGCAGAAGCTATTAATTTAGAGTAAGCAGATGTCAGTTTATTTTCTTTCTGCAGCAATGGGATGATTTCTTTCGAGAAAGCTTTGATTTCGCATGCCGCTAAATCAAATAATTGCGAACCGTATTTCTCCCGGAGCTGAGCCTCAAAAGGGGACGTCAGGAGCTCTTGATAAAAATCGGTTGTTAATTCTTGAATTTCCGGCGAATGTTCATCAAAAAAATCTCTTTCATTTTGATAAAAAGTATCACGTGTATCAATGGAAGCACGAATAAATACAAGGTTTTCCATGGTAGAGAGGTGATTTCGGATTTTGTTAATGTCCTCCATAGCAGCAATAGCCTGTTCAATGGAAGCAGCATGTTGAAATCGCTCCAGCTTTTGATAAAAGTTTTCTTTAACCTTTGGAATATCTGGTCTTTCATAAGTGTAATCCGCAAATGTTTGCATACATTTTCCTCCTTGTGTTTAAAAATCAAAATATGTAAGCTGCTATTTTAATTATTCAACTTACGCACTTTAAAAAGTAACTTCTTTTTCATAGGGAGAAGGGTAAAGTGTAAGATGACCGCTGCGGCGGACCGTTTTGCTTTCCTAGGGGCACCCTCTGAAGATCCCTCAGGAGTCAAAACGGTCCACCTCCGCTAGTGGGATATTCTACACATGGAATTGCTGAACAAAAGGGTAGATTAGACAGAACACATTTTTCGTGGTGCATGGTAAAAATGTTCAGCAAGCATTCCTTTCTGTGTATGAAAGCTATTCTTGATATGAGCCCCAAACTGTCATGTAACTGAAACACCAGAATGATTGTTTATTGAGGCTGAAAAGCCATTATTTCATCTAACTTCATCAGGATGTTATTTCTTCCAAATGCTGTAGCATCCTATTAGAGCGCAAGCCCATGGAAAGCAGAGTGGTTGGCCAGAGCGGTAGCTATACAGCCTATCCTGTTCAAAAAATAGCATGATGATAGAAATCATGTTCATCCTGGAACAGCACGGTTTATATGCTTATTCTTAGGTGCGTAAGCTGCTATTTTAATTATACCTTTCTGACCGAAAATGGTATTCTAACTTTAGTAAAAAAAGAGCTGCTTTGCTGAAGGTAAAAGAAAGTTTCGCATATCGAAATGGCATCTGTATATTGACTTTCTGATTTTTCAAATGTAGACTGAAAGTAGTGTAATTAAATCATGATGGGGTGAAGAAATGGTAGAAACAGTCATTACCTTTGCAACTATTTTAACAGCGATTACAGCACTTATCAGTATTTTTCTTGTTAAAATGACTTCAAAAGAATCCCATGCTGGTTATTATCCAAATGTATTCTTGTCGCTTGTGGGAACTTTATTAGTTCTTGTAGCATCCATCGCACCAAGAGTGGATATTGCAGGCGCTGGATTCGGAGGAATTGGAATCGCTTGTATGTTTGCAGGTGCAGTCGGATTCATCATTTCCGCAGTTTTGGATGCTTACAAAAACATACCAGCATAAATAAAAGCAATGTCTTTTGGACATTGCTTTTATTTATATATAACACCTTAATTGATTTTAATAATTTGTTCATTTTCCTGTTTAATTCGGCCCTTTTTTAATAAAGTACCTACAGCACGTTTGAAAGCTGCTTTGCTGATTTGAAAAGTTGCCCGGATTTCTTCGGGGTCGCTTTTATCATGAAAAGGAATGGTGCCGCCATTCGCTTCCAGATGCTTTAAAATAGCATCTGCATCTGCTGATAAACTGTCTTGCTTTAACGGACGCAGGGATACATTTATAGATCCATCTTCTTTGACAGCGATGACTCTTCCTTCAATAACCTGTCCGACGCGCGGCTCTTCTTTCCTTTCAGTCCGATGGAGAAAACCGCGGTATCCATCACTTGTAATAATGGCTGCACCTTCTTTGTTAGTATAATAAACCGTACCGATAACGGTGTGCTGATTTAAATCATCCGGTGCTGCAAAAACATTATTCGCAATAATATTTTCAGAAGCAGGTACACCTAACAGACGTCCTTTTTTATCCAGCTGCAGTGTGATATATAAACGGTCTCCAGAGCGCGGCCAGCTTTCCTGAAACAAGGGCAGAGAATCTGTGGAGACAAGAATATCTTTTGAGGTGCCGATGTTTACAAAAACACCCAAGCGGGGCACAACACCTACCACCTCAGCCCAATCATACAATCCGATTGTGATGGAAGGTAAATATGTAGTGGCATTTACTTGTCCTTTTTTATTTAAATAGAGAAAAACATCTACAGATTGTTCTGCTTCCAACGTGGATTCTGTTTCATTATGATGCAGCAAAACTTCTTCTCCGTAAGCAGATAAAACATATCCAGTATCTATTTTCCGTAAAACGGTCATGGAAATAATGGAACCAATGGGTAAGTCTGTCGGCATATAGATGCTCCTTTCAAAATATGTGAAATTTGGAAAAGGGATACTCTACTAAGAGAGTACCCCTTTATGATTAAAGTAACACGTGATATTAAAATAAAATGTTATAGAAGTTTAAAAAGTTTCGGTGAATAACCTTTTTTAAACAGCATATAGGATGAGAAACAAGCTTCTGTTCTCATTTGTTTTATTTGTTTCATTCATTCATTGACTCAGTTAGATATGCTGAGCCGTCTATCCGTATAACGCATACGGATATGTCCGCGGTAAATATTCTAAAGTTATCTTTTCTAACTTAAGCGATGCAACCCCTAACCTTCTGTTGCATCCTTGCAGCCCCTTAGCTGCGCCAGTGTGAATAAGCATTTTCAAAAAGGTTCACAGAATGCCAAATCACAGCTGTTACTTATTAACCTTTATAGTATGCACGGTTTCGTTTCATTTGTCAAATTATTATTCTGAAATTCTTTTTGTTAATTGGAAAAGCATGGTTGACCGGATATGGTACACTAGAATTACTTGAATTTATTGAAAACGAGCATGGAGATGTACATATGTTATTATTTATTGAAGTTATTTTACCGATTATGGCTGTGTTTGCAGCCGGATTTATCCTGCAGCGTATTCGTGTGTTAGATGTACGGTCAATTTCTGCCGTCAGTCTATACATTCTTTCGCCGGCACTTGTCTTTGTTACGTTGTATGATGCAGAATTTGATGCTGGATTTTTAGTTATTCTCGTTTATATGTTTGCCTTGTTTTATGCGATGGTTTTTATAAATAAAATGCTTGCAAAAATCTTTCGCTGGGATGGAAATAAGGAAAGTGCTGCCATTCTTTCCACAGGTTTTATGAATTCTGGGAATTATGGTTTGCCGGTAGTTTTGTACAGTATCGGCAGTGCTGCAGCTCCTTATGCTATTTTTATCATGGTGGTGCAGGCTTTGCAGAATAATTTCTTTGGTATTTATTATGCATCCAGAAGTACCAGCGGCATGCGGAGAGCGTTTTCGAATGTACTAAAAATGCCGACAACCTATGCAGCGATATTAGCCTTTTTCTTTTCGATACAGTCTATTACTATCCCGGACTATATTCATTCCACTGTTGAAATGGTCGGGGATGCGGCTATTCCGGTGATGATGATTATGCTCGGGATGCAGTTAGGATCGTTGACAGCCTTAAAGATAGATTGGCAGGTTGTGCTTTCATCTGTTACGTTAAAAATGATTGCAGCTCCCATCCTGGCTTCTATTTATGTCTGGCTGATTCCAATGGATCCGCTGATCGGCTGGGTATTAATTATAATTTCCGCGATGCCGACAGCTGCTACAACAACGATGTATGCAATTGAATTCGATACGGAACCGGAACTTGTATCGACGATTACATTTATCTCAACGGTTGTAAGTATTGTGACGGTTACTGTTTTATTGAATATTATTACGTAAATGAAACCCCCGCTTTCCCGTGGAATAGGAAGTGGGGGTTTTAAAAGTGCTTAAGGTGAATATATTTTCCTTTATGCAACATTTTGTGTTTAATTAACCGCTGAATATATTCCAGCACCCTAACGTAATCAGAAAAATGGATGGTAAAAAGGATAAACGCTGTAAAGCAGGAATTCTCCATAAATAATTTCCGAACATCATCCCGCTAAATAAGAACAATCCACTCATGCCAGCTGTTAATAGCGCGGTGATTAGTGGAGAATATCCGAGCATGGCAGCACCTATTCCTGCGCCAAAGGCATCGAGCGCTAAAGCAAACCCCAGCAGAATCGATTCATTAATGGAAATGGTTCCCGATTTATCTAAATCCGCTTCTTTTGGACGGCTGAGCACTGTTTTTACATGTTCCAATTTCACGCTTGAAGAAGGCTGTTCCCCGCTTTCTGCCGTTTCTGTTTCTCTGGAACGGAACATGGAAATGAGGGAGAAGATACCTAAAAAGATAAGGATACCGCCGCCGAGCATACTGGCTCCATGAGGTGTAATGAAAGAACGCAGAAAATCACCGACTTCCATCGACAGAAATACAATCAGCCCGGAACAGAACATAATAATAAATAAAGAAAGGAAAGGTACCCTGATTTGCCGCATGCCATAAGTGATACCAACACTAAAACCATCCAGACTTACCGCGATAACGAGTAAAAGCATACCTGTATATATCATACGTAACATCCTCTTTCTAATAAGTCCAAAGAACATTTTCATTCGACGCCATGTTTGCCACGGAGAATTGGCCGTAAAACTCCTGCTGAATGAAGTTTCGTTTTATCGCAGTGTAACTGGCTATAAGATTCCCACTTCAAGAAATGAATGAAAATTTTATTTCTAAGTGGGAAATCCAACAGCCAGTAACGGCCCGATTCGTTCAACTAACCTTCAGTGGGGGATGAAAGAAACCCCCACTGAATGAAGTTTCACTTTATGTACGATATTCTATGTTTTCAAGCTCGATGTGTGCCTTGCCTGAACGTAATGGGAGAAAATATGTTAAAGTAGTAACAGATGAAAATTAGAAATGAATTAAATGAGGGATAGATATGAGTAAGACAGTGGTATTAGCAGAAAAGCCGTCTGTAGGCAGGGATATAGCAAGAGTACTCGGATGCCAGAAAAAAGGGAATGGCTTTCAAGAAGGGAAACAGTATATTGTCACCTGGGCATTAGGACATTTGGTGACCTTGGCAGATCCGGAAACGTATGATGAAAAATATAAAACATGGAATATGGAAGATTTACCGATGCTTCCCGATCATTTGAAATTAGTTGTCATGAAGAAAACCGGAAAGCAATTTCAAACTGTGAAGCAGCAAATGTCCCGTCAAGATGTAGGCGACATTGTAATTGCCACGGATGCTGGAAGAGAAGGGGAACTTGTGGCCAGGTGGATTATTGAAAAAGCGCGTGTCAAGAAGCCGATTAAGCGTTTGTGGATCAGCTCTGTGACGGATAAGGCCATTAAAGATGGCTTTCGAAACTTAAAACCGGGAAACCAGTATTGGAACCTGTATCAATCTGCCGTAGCACGATCAGAAGCAGATTGGTATGTCGGATTAAACGCGACAAGAGCTCTGACAACCAAGCATAATGCTTCATTATCCAGCGGACGTGTGCAGACGCCGACACTTGAAATGATTGCGATGCGGGAACAGGAAATCAATCAATTTCAGCCTAAAACCTATTATCAGCTGCAGGGAAAAACAAAAGACGGATTTATGGTTACCTGGAAGGATAAAAATAACCAGACTCGTATCTTCTCCAAAGAAGCAGCTGATCAATTAAAAGCTAAGGTATCGCAGGGTAAGGCAACTGTTCAACATGTGGATAAAAAGCATAAGAAAAAACATGCACCGACATTGTATGATTTAACCGATTTACAGCGCGACGCTAACCGGATATTTCAATTTTCCGGAAAGCAGACATTATCTGTATTGCAGAAATTATATGAACAGCACAAGCTTGTGACATATCCAAGAACGGATTCAAAGCACCTGTCCACGGATATGGTATCCACCTTAAAAGAGCGCGTAAAAGCTTGTGGCGTGGACGAATATGCCAAAGCTGCAAATAAAATATTGAAGGAAGATTTACGGGTTGGTAAAGCGATTGTGGATAATAGTAAAGTCTCCGATCACCATGCGATTATTCCGACAGAAGAACCTGTTGATTATAGCGCATTGTCCAACCAGGAGCGGAAAATCTATCAGCTGATTGTACAGCGTTTCTTAGGTGCATTGTCCAAGCCGTATGAATATGAGCAGACAAGTATTACGATCGAATCCGCCGGAGAAACTTTTGAAGCAAAAGGAAACAGAGTAGTTGCTTTAGGCTGGAAAGAAATTTACCAGCATCAGACAGATGATGAAGAAGAAATCCGTTCGAATGTTCCTCAAGTAACAAAAGGAGAGGAAATAACGCTTCATTTTGCTATTAAGGAAGGAAAAACCACGCCACCGGAACGTTTCACAGAAGGAAGCCTGCTGCAGGCCATGGAAAATCCGACGAAATACATGGAAACCAAACAACAAGAATTGGTGAAAACGATGAAGCAGACAGGCGATATTGGTACAGTTGCCACCCGTGCAGATATAATCGAGAAGTTGTTTAATAATCAATATATGGAGCTGAAAGGGAAATATATTTACCTGACCTCTACAGGCAGACAACTGTTGGAATTAGCACCGGAAAAACTGCGCTCCCCTATATTAACGGCAGAATGGGAACAAAAATTAGCGCAAATTGCAGAAGGCAAGCTGAAAAAAGATGTCTTTTTGAAGGAAATCAAAGCCTATACCAAACAGGCAGTCCAAGAAATCAAAGCAAGTGAAGAAAAATTCAAGCATGATAATATGACCGGAACAAAATGTCCGAAATGCGGCAAGCTGATGCTGGAAGTGAAAAATAAACACGGCAGAAAATTAGTATGTCAAGACCGCAGTTGCGGCGGGAAGAAGAATATTGCCAAATATACCAACGCCCGCTGTCCTAACTGTCATAAGCGTATGGAACTCCGCGGCGAGGGAGAAGGGCAAACATTTATGTGTTCCTGCGGCCATCGGGAAAAACTTTCTACTTTCCAGGCAAGAAAAGACAAAGAAAAGAATCAGAAAGTATCTAAAAAAGATGTGAATAAGTATATGAAGAACCAGGATGACTTTAAAAATAATGCACTTGCCGATCAGCTTGCAAAATTAAAAGATAAATAAAGCAAAAATGGAACTTATGCAGACGAAAAGACCTTGTGGACAGACCGGGTCTTTTCGCCTGCACAGATTGTTGATAAGCGGAAAAATCACAAAATATACACAAGAAATAATGATGAAACGGTTTACTTCATGCTTTAAAAGACTTATCATTTAAGGTGAACCATGTTCATTATATAAAGGGGGTTTTCACTTCATGGCTTTTGTTATTCTTGACCCATGCCAAGGGGAGAAATCAGGAGAATGCGTCAGTGTTTGTCCTGTTGATTGTATAGAAGAAGGTATCAAGCAGTTTTATATTGATCCGGATATTTGCATCGATTGCGGCGCGTGCAAAGCAGTTTGTCCGGTATCTGCAATTGAAGAGGAGTATGACTTGACTCCGGATCAAGAGAAATATTTAGAAGAAGCAGAAGAATTCTTTGCGAATAAGTAGATACTTCTGATTGATATCTATCAATAGATAAGCCCGTCTGTTTTTATGCAGACGGGCTGTTTGTATTAGGAGGAAAATAAAGTGAACCTTCCTTCAGTGGGAGTCTTACAAAAGCCCTTCGAAGGGACGAATAAGTGCAAGTCCCAGCCAGTTAGACTGCGATCCATTTATCCAGTCTCGATAAGACAAGGCTCTATTTATCCTCTGAGTCTTCTTGTACTTCTTCTGCCAGTTTACTGGCGACCCAGCGCTTGGCTGTTTCGTCGTCGATATCATATTTTTTGCCGGCACGCAGCAGATCGCCGTGGTAAGCGGTTTGTACGTTCATTTTTACTTTCATGGGGAATACTCCTTTTAATTAGTGGTTTATTGTTATCTCAACTTTCGCACACTGAAATAGACATGTAACCCTTGATATAGTTAGGTAAACCTGCCACCCATTGTTGTACTTGACTTTTTATTAATTTTTGAATTGCTTTATTGGTATGTTGAATGGCATCATC
>NZ_JBHTKK010000006.1:0-160964 GCF_042675985.1 Oceanobacillus locisalsi | reverse complement strand
GGCGCTATGCACAATCACCAATTCCAAAATGGCCGGATATTTAACTAAAAGCAAGCATGACAATGGAGATCATGTTCATCCTGAGATAGCAAGATATATATGCTTATTCTTAGGTGCGAAAGTTGAGTTGGTAACAAACTTATGTGAACATATTGGATAACGAAAAACTAAAGAAGATACCTGCACCGAGGAGTTTTAGTCTTCGATGATTCAGGTATCTTAAGAATAGGGCTTAACTATTTGCGATTACGGTTATTGCGTCGTTCGTTGTTACGTTTATTATTTTCCTCGAAAGTATTTTCGTCCATAAACTCATTCTCATTTGCAAATTCCACGTTACTGATTTCTTGGTTTTGGCGATCCTCATTATTGCGATTTTTTCGTTCATTGCGGTCAAAATGACGTTTGTTGGTATCCATTGAAAACCCTCCCAGTATTCATTATGAGAATAACATTTATTCCTGGAGCTTTGTCTTAAACGAAAGCATCCAGTACAAATATTGCCCTCGAATTATATTTTATCCCGTTTTTCAAAAATCACTCGTTATTTTGAGAAGCCATATTTTGTTATTTGAAAAAGTGCCGACTCAGGCTCTAATATTGGGAGGATTCAAGGCAGTCCTGCAATTTGGCATATTGGCTGCGTTGGACAATTTAATTTTGATTATGTTCTGCTTCCTCTGAACATGTAAAACAATACAGGTTCCCTTGATCGTGTACACCATCTAAGAAACCCTCTTTACAATAAATCATCTTACCGCATTTTACACATGTCCCTATATATTCTTTCATCCGGATTCCTCATTTCTTGCTCCAAATTGATTATTGATTTTCAAACATGAAATCCACTACTTTGTTTACGTGGATGTCCATTGTATCTAAAAGTGGAATGTCAAAATCTTCTTCAGAAAAAATCATTGGCAGTTCTGTACAACCGAGGATCAGGCTGTCAATCTGCTTCTGTTCAATCATTTCATCGACAATTTGTTTAAAATCTTTTTTTGTTTCGGGTTTTACAATTCCATTTTCTAATTCATTTACAATTTTTTCGTGCAGGTATTGCTGTGTATCCTCTTCTGGAACAGAAATGTGTTTTCTGCTTTCTTCAAAGGGTGTTTTGAAAAAATCTTGTTCCATCGTAAACTTTGTGCCGAGGAGGCCAATATGCTGTACACCTTGTTTTTCAGCCTCTTCCACTGTTGCGTCGACTATACTTATCATCGGAACGGAAACTTGTTTTTGTACTTCATCAAAAACAAGGTGCGGCGTGTTCGCTGCAATAATGATACCGTCTACTTCCAGTTGTTCCAGTTTGCGTGCAGCATTTCCGACATACATAATCAAATCATCTAACCGCCATTCACTAATGTACCTGAAAATATTGTACATATTAATACTGTTAATAAACAATTCGGGCAGTACCTTAAGTGATCCTTTCTTTTCTTGAAACCGTCTAATAATGGACTGATAATATTCGACCGTTGACTCTGGACCTAAACCTCCAATAATGCCAATTTGTTTCATTTTATTCCTCCTTCCATAAAATTTTAAGCTGTTTCTTTTGGCAAGAATATAACAAAGTGTAAATGATGTATCTATTTTTAAATATTATAATTCCTATTTACATTATAAGAATTGATTGCCGGATTTACAAGTTAAAATAAAGGGTAGAAATGAATACGTTTAATCAATATAGGGATTTTTACAAATTGAAACTTTTATCAAAACTATTTTCAAATTGTGAAAATGGCCTTACAAGAGCAGATTGATACCTTTATTATTGCTCAAAATAAAAAGTGAAAATAACACGCCAAGATGAAAAAGGATTAAACCATTTTTTATCACTCTTTTGCACAGTCCACTCGCATAATTAGCTCATTCAAATGGTCTTGCAATTTAGAATAGTTTTACTCACAAATTGTTTCTGAAAAATGTATTGACAATATAATAGTCTAAATGTATTGTATATATTAGATTAAAAAACATTCGACGAATTTTGATAAAAAATAACAAAATTCGATTGAAAACAGTATAGTAAAAACTGTTCATATTAAATATTCTTATCCAGAGAGATGGAGGGGACTGGCCCAATGATATCTCGGCAGCGGTCAAAAGAACTGTGCTAATTCCAGCAGGCTTAATAAGCTTGGAAGATAAGAAGTGATTAGTACATATATGTTTTATTGATACGATCCTTCTTTTTCCATAAAGAAGGATTTTTTAATATCAATTTATACCTCTATTGTATAAATTTGTTTTAGCAAAGTGCCAAGAACGAAAGGGGACAAAAAGCACCATGATTGAGTTTCAGAATTTAGAAAAAGTATTTAATAGTGGAGGTAAGCAGATTCATGCGTTGAATGATATTAATCTGAAAGTTGGCAAAGGTGAAATATATGGTGTGGTTGGATTCAGCGGTGCTGGTAAAAGTACACTCATCCGTTGTGTCAATTATCTAGAACGTCCAACTTCAGGTAAGGTTGTCGTGGACAATCATGATTTAACGGTATTATCTGAAAAAGAAATCCGAAAAGTAAAGAAAAATATTGGAATGGTTTTTCAGCATTTCAATCTATTAAATTCAAAAACGGTATATACAAATGTAGCCATGCCGCTCATTCTTGAGAAAATACCAAAAGAACAGATTAAAAAAAGAGTGCATGAATTACTTGAATTTGTTGGGTTAGAAGATAAAGCAGAAGTATACCCAGATCAATTGTCTGGCGGACAGAAGCAACGGATAGGTATTGCGAGAGCTTTGGCTATGAATCCATCCATTTTACTTTGTGATGAGGCAACATCTGCGCTTGATCCACAAACAACTAGTTCCATTTTACAACTCTTGAAAAAAATAAACGTAGAATACGATATTACAATTTTAATGATCACACATGAAATGTCAGTGATTCGTGAAATTTGCGATAAAGTTGCTGTTATGGAAAATGGTCAAGTTATTGAAGAAAATACTGTATTTAACCTTTTTTCTGCGCCCAAAACAAAGACTGCACAGAATTTTGTCAGCTCCGTTATGCATGATCAAATCCCTTCTTCTATTCTAGAGATGATTGAAAATAGTGATGGTTCAAATAATGTGTTTCGGATCAATTTCCTGGGTGAAGCAACAGGAGAGCCGCTTTTATCACATATTGCTAAAAAATTTGATATTAACGTTAACATGTTATTTGGTAATATTACGGAACTTCAAGGAACGCCTTTTGGAAACCTGATTGTTGAATTCCAAGGACTTGATTCAGAGGTAAAACGAGCCTTAGATTATATGAAATCGAAACAAATTAGTTTTAAGGAAGTGAAATCACATGCTAGTTAATTCGGATCAAATTATTGAAGCCTTAATTGAAACAATTCAAATGGTTGGAATATCATTTATTTTTTCCATCATTCTTGGTTTGCCGTTAGGTATTTTGCTTTTTGCCACCCGTAAAGGGCAAATACTTGAAAATACAGCTATTTTTACAATAACGAATGCGGTTATCAATATTTTCCGTTCCATCCCATTCATTATTCTGCTAGTGGCAATTATTCCACTGACTCGATTGATTGTTGGAACATCCATCGGTACCGCAGCAGCTATTGTTCCATTGGTTTTCTATGCAGGACCATATATTGCCAGGCTCGTAGAAAGTTCTTTGCTGGAAATTGATGAGGGCGTATTTGAAGCTGCAAACGCGATGGGTGCTACACCCTTTCAAATTATTTTTCGTTTCTTGCTTCCAGAAGCACTTGGTTCCTTAGTTGTTAATTTTACAATTGCAACGATTGGACTGATTGGGGCATCCGCAATGGCCGGAACAGTCGGCGGCGGAGGAGTTGGTGATTTGGCTATTACATATGGGTACCAACGGTTTGATACCGTAACAATGACTATTACGGTTGTTATCCTGATTGTGATGGTTCAGGGATTACAATCACTTGGTAATACACTATCTAAAAAAATTAGAAGAAGATGACAATATAGGAGGAAAAACATAATGAAGAAATCAGTACTATCTATTCTTTTTTTAGCATTAATTATTTTTACTACAGCATGCTCTAGTGATGCTGAGGAGGAAACAGTTAAACTTGGTATCAGCGGTACAGATAGTCGTCAGTGGGACTATGTTTCAGAAAAAGCAGCAGAGGAAGGAATTGATGTAGAAATTATTTCTTTTAACGATTACGTTCAACCGAATACTGCTCTAGCTGATGGGGAATTAGATGCCAATGCATTCCAGACGGTTGCCTACTTTGACGAGTTTATTGAAGAACATGATTTAGACTTAGTACCGATTGCAACAACAGTACTTGCGCCAATGGCTCTTTACTCGGACGAATATACAGATTTACAAGATGTTCCAGACGGTGCTGAAATTGCGATTCCAAATGATGTATCGAACCAGGGAAGAGCGCTTATGTTACTTCAGGATGCCGGATTTATCGAATTAGTAGATGATTATGACGGACTTGGAGGGATAGAAGAAAGCGTTGTTGAAAATACGAAAAATATTGAATTTGTTGAAACAGCTCCTGCTCAGATACCAAGAGCATTAGGTGATGTAGATGCAGGGATTATTAATAACGGATTTGCAAGAGATTCGGGTCTTAACCCAATCAATGACTCCATTTTTCATGAAGATGAAACAGCTTATGATTATCTGAACATCATCGCAGTGAATGAAGAAGATCAAGATAATGAAACATTGAACAGATTAGCCGAACTTTTCCAAGAAGAAGATACGGCTGAATTTATTGAAGAAGAATATGATGGAACGCTTATTCCAACTTTTGCTCCATTAGAAGAAATAGGATGGTAATAAACTTTACAACAAAAGAGGAGAACATGATGTTTTCCTCTTTTAGATAAATAAAAGGGAGGAATTGTAATGACAAGTTTAACAACAAACGCAAAAAGTATCATTTCAGAAAATATAGAAAGAAATAAGGACCGGTATATTCAGACAAGTCATGATATTCATAACAATCCTGAAATCGGGAATGAGGAATTTTACGCGTCTGGTTTATTAACAAAAGTTCTTGAAGAGGAAGGCTTTACTGTAGAGAAAGCGGTAGCCGGTCATGAAACGAGTTTTGTTGCGCGATATAAATCAGATAAAGCAGGCCCTTCCATTGTCTTTTTAGCAGAATATGATGCTTTGCCAGGGCTTGGACATGGCTGTGGTCATAATATTATTGGAACAATGAGTGTTGCTGCGGCAGTTGCTTTAAGTAAAGTAATTGACGAAACTGGGGGTGAAGCAGTTGTTTTTGGAACCCCTGCGGAAGAAGGCGGACCAAACGGCAGTGCAAAAGGCAGCTTCGTGAAACATGGATTAGTAGAAGGAATGGACGCGGCCATGATGATTCATCCAATGGGAAAAACTGGTCTAACCAGTCCTTCTTTAGCTGTTGATCCGCTTGATTTTGAATACATTGGGAAATCTGCGCACGCCGCTGCTACACCTCATGAAGGGATTAATGCCCTGGACGCTATTATCCAATTATTTAATGGAATTAATGCATTAAGACAGCATGTAACTGATGACGTGCGCATTCACGGAATTATTACGGATGGTGGTGACGCAGCGAATATCGTTCCTGATTATGCCAAGGCAAGGTTCTATATCCGTGCAGCAACCAGAACTCGTTTAAATGAGGTAACGAAACGTGTTAAAGCCATTGCTGAAGGGGCTGCATTAACAACAGGTGCTAAATTAAATGTTATTGCTTTTCAAAATGAAGTAGATAACCTCTTATTAAATGATCCATTTAATGAGGTATTTAGAGAAACGATTGAAGAGCTGGGGGAAACGGTAAGTGCCAGAGATGGAATGGGCTCAACGGACGCAGGAAATATTAGTCAAGTAGTCCCAACAATCCACCCTTATATTAAAATTGGTGCAGACGACATTGTGCCTCATACAATACCATTTAGAGAGTCGGCTGCTTCTGAAAAAGGGGATGAAGCTCTTATTAAAGGAGCAAAAGCACTAAGTTTAACAGCTTTGCGACTGATAACAGAACCGGAGACATTATCAGCAATCAAAGAAGAATTTAAACAGAGAAAAGAAATAGAAGAAAATATTTAATAAGAAGGGCAGTTTCCATTTTAGTGGAAGACTGCCCTTTGTCTTGCTAAATTTTTGCTCATAAACATTCGTTTCTAGAGCATTTCCTTTAATGAATATGCGGATAAAAAGGTTCATATACAGGGTCGGTATAATATGGCGGCCTGATTTTAATCGACGGTGTACTCCAGCTGTAGTTCAAATAATGCATTTCCAGTTCTTCTACTTTATTTTCTAATAAACGTTTGACCTCAGGGTAAAATTCAAATGCCAATTTACTGCCTCCTTTTGAAAATCTTTATGTTATTTCCGGGCGTATTTTACACATGCATGTGAAACGAAGGTGGTCTATACAATGCTATATTGCTTCACATATGCATTCGCCTAATCATAGCCTATGAAAAGAAAGGGGAGATCGTTATGACAAATCAAAATAATGACCGGAATCTATCCTTATCAGAAGAAGCACTGAAACAAATCCGGGCATACCAGCAATGGTTTGAAGAAAATAAAATAGAAGATCCATATCCGTATTACCCGATATACGGTAAAATTACCCAGTATGAAGAGGTGCCTCTTACTCAGCCGGAACAACGGCAGTTGATTCAGCCGGGTGTTGAAAAATTAATGGTGCCTAAACCGATTATTGAGAATCCAAACTATAAAGGAAGCGGAAAATTAGAGGGCAAGGTTGCACTGATAACGGGCGGGGACAGCGGAATGGGAGCTGCGGCGGCAATTGCTTTTGCGAAAGAAGGTGCTGACGTTGCGATTGCTTATTTAAATGAGCATGAAGATGCCGATCGGACAAAAAGAAGGATAGAGGAACTTGGGCAGGAATGCTTATTATTGCCAGGAGATCTTCGTGAAAAACGACAGTGTGAACATATTGTTAGAGAAACAATCTCTCACTTTCATACATTGGATGTTCTATGTAATCATGTCGGGATTCAATTTCAGCAAAATGACGTGACTGACATTACGGATGAACAATTTGATCAGACCTTCAAATTGAATATTTATTCGCATTTTTACACGACGAGAACAGCACTGCCTTATTTAAAAGCGGGAAGCTCCATTATTGGAACGTCGTCTGTGGTTACTTATGCGGGAGAGCCTTTATTAATGGATTATGCAGCTACCAAAGGAGCCGTCGTCGGATGGACACGTTCTTTGGCGAAAAATATTGCTAAACGGCAAATTCGGGTGAATGCGATTGCTCCCGGGCGAATTTGGACACCGCTTATTCCAGCCAGTTTTTCTGCAGATGAAAATGCTCTGACTGGAGGGAATTTATTTGACCGCATGGCTCAACCTTTTGAGGTAGCGCCGACTTTTGTTTATCTGGCATCGGATGATTCCAGACATGTTACTGGTCAAGTACTCCATGTAGATGGGGGAGAATCAACCAATTCTTAACATCTTTTTAAATAAAAAGCTCATAAATGGGGTGATTTATTGATTCATGAAGCCGCCATATCTGAAATGAGGCTTCATGAATATCTATTATTGGTTCCCTTTTCCGCCCCAATCGTCTCGTTGAGGATTTTCAAATGGTTTGTCCTGATCCTGTTCATCTTGTGTAGCACTGCATCCAAATAACATTCCTGCAGAAATGATAAAAGCAATCATACATAACGTTAGCTTTTTGACTTTCATTGCTGTCACCTCGTTTCAGTAATCGATATCCCACCTTAATATTTTCCTTGTTCACAAATCTTATGCTTAGCAAAATACTTATTAAAAAATCATGAAAAATAGTGGCTATCTGCTAAAAATATGCGAAGTCACTATTTTTTATTATTTTATGGTTTTCGTCCAGCCCTTTGTATGCAGAAAATGCGATTTTAATGAATGTGTACAATCTACATAATTAAAAAAAGCATAAATTACTTTATATCTACAGGAAAGGAGTGTTAGGTATAACAGGAAATAGACGCTATTCTGATATAGTCTTTTTTTCTAAGAAGAAGGGACTGTAAGGGTTTTGCCCTAAAGTAGAGCAATGGTGATTCTAAAACTAGGACAAACACGATGGTATAACTGCCGTACAAGAGGAAGTAAAATCTGCCAAGCAAAGTACGCATCAGGAGAAAAGGGCGTCAATAAATCCTCGGAATACGTCGAACTTTCGTGCGCAGGCACGTAAATAGCAGATTCCTTGCAAAGCAGTACCCTGATGGTGATGCCATCCAGGGGAACGAACTTTAATAGGAATCAATGACAAGGAATATTAGCTGTCAGCAACAGGCAGGTGATTTCTCTTTTGAGGGGTTTTATAAATAAAAAGAAAATCCCAAAACACGATGGAAAGGAATGAATAAGGTTGGCTAATTTAACAGATCGTCAAAGAAGATTATTAAGTTTGTTAAACCAGCTATCACAAAATGTAGTTACTACTAATAGCGCCAATGATACCAATAATGACAGTACACTAAGTAATAATTTTTCTCTAAATCTACCCGGATTTAGTCTAGATGCGGACCACAATTTAAATTTAGGTTTTGGTAATTGGGGAGGAAGAAAACCGAGTCCGCCTAGCACTCCAACAAATATCAGAGAAGTCTTACTGAGTTTAGTAAACGAACAAGTGCAGGTCACGACTCCTTTTGACACAATATCCGGAACACTAATTGCCGTCCAGGATGACTATGTTGTGATTATTGAAGCTTCTGGTGCACAAGCATTGGTTCGAATTGAAAAAATTGAATTTGTCAGTAATTCGTAAAGGAGGCGTTTACATGTTTGAAGCAACGTTTGCTGCTGAATTAGGTAATCGAATTGGAACAAGAGTTGAAGTAGCTACGGATAATAATTTAATCGAAGGTATTCTTTCAACCGTTACCGATGAATTAGCTTTAGTTATTGATGTTACAAGCGGTTATGGAGATAATGTCAAAATATATATTTCAGTAGATGCGATCAACTTTGCCCGTTTCCCTGTAGCGGCGTAGAAAGGATTATTTCACTATAAACTGAACTGTTGAAGAAAGTTTCGTTGATAGGCTCCCCATTTGGGGAGAATAGAGGGATTAAAAAGATACCCTGGCGTAATAGCCGGGGTATTCTATTCCTCATCCTTATTTCATGATAGCTGTGAAATATATTTCCACACTATTTGCGACATGGAATGAAGTTATATGCTGTTCCATTTTGAACTGCTGTTCAATATATTACTTTCATACAATTGGAATTCGGAGGTGATTTTTATGGTTAATCAAGCCCATGGCGGGAGTTTAATTTGTCGTGAATTAAAAGAGACGGAAAAAGAGGAAGCGGTCAGGAATGCTGAAAAGCTATCCGCATTAATGGTGAATTCCTGGGTGCTTTCTGATATGGAATTGATTGGAACAGGGGGATTCAGTCCGCTGACAGGATTTATGGGGCAGGCTGATTATGAAAATGTTGTTGAACATACACGTCTTGCAAATGACACCATCTGGAGTATTCCCATTACATTACCAGTTACAGAAGAGCAGGCGCAAGACTTTCATATCGGTGAACAAATTGCCCTTAAAGGAAAAGATGGCATCCTCTATGGGACAATCACCCTGGAGGAAAAATACACTTACGATAAAAAGAAAGAAGCCTTCCATATTTATGGAACAACTGACGCGGCGCATCCAGGGGTAAAGAAAGTGTATGAGCAGGGAAATATTTATCTTGGCGGGCCAATTACACTATTTCAACGTCCGAACCACAGTCCGTTTACAGCATATTATATGGATCCGGCAGAAACGCGGCAAATGTTTGCGGACTTAGGCTGGCAAACCATCGTCGGTTTTCAGACACGAAATCCCGTTCACCGTGCGCATGAATATATTCAAAAAACGGCTCTTGAGACGGTGGATGGGCTGCTGTTGAACCCGCTTGTCGGCGACACTAAGTCAGATGATATCCCGCCTGATGTCCGGATGGAAAGCTATGAAGTGATTTTGAAAAACTACTATGTAGAAGATCGGGTACGTCTTGTCATTTATCCGGCGGCCATGCGTTATGCAGGACCGAGAGAAGCTATTCTGCATGCCATTGTACGCAAAAATTATGGCTGTACGCACTTCATCGTCGGGCGGGATCATGCTGGTGTCGGAGATTATTATGGCACATATGATGCCCAAGTGTTGATTGGTCAATATGGAGAAGAATTAGGTATACAGATTCTTAAGTTTGAACATGCGTTTTACTGTGAAATTTGTGAAAATATGGCAACCGGAAAAACATGTCCCCATGGCAAAGAAAATCATGTGCATTTAAGCGGTACAAAAGTGCGTGAAATGCTGCGTAATGGTAAGCGACCGCCAAAAGAATTCTCACGCCCGGAAGTTGCTGATGTCCTAATCAAAGGAATGCAGGATAAAGAATAAAGTGTTCAAAAAACAGCAGCTTTTTTCTTTTGAATATGTTTTAAAAGAGGATTTGATTCCCTATGACATTGGAAATGATGTTTGTTCTGATTTTACTTCTGGCCATGTTTACTGCTCTGGTTTTTGAAGTGGCCAGACCAGATATGGTTATTTTTTCTGTGTTGGTTATATTGCTGTTATCTGGCATTTTGACAGTGGAAGAGGCGCTTAAGGGTTTTTCCAATGCAGGAATGTTGACAATTGCATTATTGTTCATTGTTGCGGGCGTTATACAGAAAAGCGGTTTAATCCATCAAATGATGGAAAAATGGCTCCGAAACAGTCGTACTTCTGCAGGTGCGATGATACGATTTTTTGTGCCGACGTCGGTGCTTTCGGCTTTTTTAAATAATACCCCGATTGTGGTGACCCTTACCCCGATTATTAAAAAATGGTGTGAAGACCGCGGAATCGCACCATCGAAGTTTTTAATACCATTATCCTACGCTACCATCTTAGGCGGGATGATAACGTTAATGGGAACATCCACGAACTTAGTCATTCATGGTTTGCTTCTGGATCTTGGAATGAAGGGGTTTTCTTTATTTACTTTGGCTGCAGTTGGTATACCTGTCACGTTCATTGGGCTACTTTATTTATGTACGATTGGATATAAATTACTGCCGGATAACCAAAGTTTTAGTCAGAGATGGAAAGAAGAACCTAAAGAATATATTGCGGAAATGAAAGTGACGCAAGCTTTCGGCAAGCTTGGCAAACGTGTGAAACAGGCCGGTTTGCGTGATTTGAAAGGACTTTACTTGATTGAGATTATCCGTGGAAATGAACGGATTTCACCAGTCAGGTCAACGACGGTGATTCAAATTGGAGATCGCCTGATTTTTACCGGTTTGATGTCAACCATTGCTGATTTGCAGAAGATGAAAGGGCTGGAGCTAGAAACAGGAACGAATATTGACCTGGATGATCTGAAAGACGGAACGACCAGTTTAGTAGAAGCAGTCGTGTCAGACCAGTCGTTCCTTTTATCCAAGACCATCAAACAATCGACTTTTCGTTCACGATATGATGCAGGAGTGATAGCAGTACATCGGAATAATGAACGAATCAAAAGTAAGGTCGGGGATATCGTTTTGAAGCCGGGAGATACGTTATTGCTATTAGCAGGACCGGATTTTGTCGCACAATACCGGCGGTCGAATGATTTTTTTGTTGTATCCGCGTTAGATACGCCGGAAGCCTTGAAACAGAGTACGAAAAAAGGCTGGTTTTCCATCATCATGCTGCTGGTGATGATTGGTACAGTAACTCTGGGATGGCTTGATATGTTTAAAGCAATGGCTCTGACAGTGCTCGTGTTTTTGGTTGCAAAAATAATAACACCGCAGGAAGCGAAGAAATATATTCACTTTCATGTTTTATTATTGATTGCGAGTTCATTCGGGATTGGTGCAGCAATGAGGAAAACAGGGCTGGCGGAATGGACCGCGGACGTCTTACTGGATATCGGTAAACCGTTTGGACTGTTGGTTATGTTGTTTATGATCTATCTATTGACGAATTTGTTTACGGAACTGGTTACGAATAGTACAGCGGCTGTTATGATGCTTCCAATCGGTATAGAAATGGCACAATCGCTCCAAGTTGATCCGACGGGTATTGCTGTTGTTATTGCCGTAGCTGCTTCAGCAAGTTTCGTAACGCCAATCGGTTATCAAACCAATTTAATCGTATATGGTCCTGGAGGGTATACGTTCATGGATTATGTAAGAGCAGGGCTTCCATTGAGCCTGATAGTAATGTTGACGTCTGTTTTCATTATTTATCATCTATGGTTTTAGGAGGGAAAGTATATGGCAGATTCTAAAAATATTTCGTGGCATGATTCGAAAGTGACAAAAGAACAGCGCAGAAATTTGAATCATCATAAAAGTGTCACAGTATGGTTTACTGGTCTGTCCGGATCCGGCAAATCAACTATTTCGGTGGAACTGGAAAAAGAATTGCATCGTTCAGGTGTCCGGACTTACCGTTTGGACGGAGATAATATCCGCCATGGATTGAATAAAGACCTTGGGTTTGATCCAGACGACCGTAAAGAAAATATCCGGCGAATCGGGGAAGTATCCAAGCTGATGGTGGAAGCTGGGCTGGTCGTATTGACAGCATTTATTTCCCCGTATCGTACAGATCGTGAAGAAGTACGTAACATGGTGGAGCACGGTGAATTTATCGAGGTGTTTGTAGATGCCAGTATCGAAACATGTGCTGCACGTGATCCAAAAGGGCTTTATCAAAAAGCGCGTGCTGGTAAAGTAAAAGGATTTACAGGAATTGATGCCCCCTATGAAGCGCCGGTGAATCCGGAAATTACAGTGAATACAGATGAAGAGAGGATAGAGGAATCCGTACAGAAAATTATTTCTTATTTGAAAACGAAACAATACCTTATCAATGAAACTATTTGATAGTCTTGTTAATCTAGCTCATTTTCTAATATTCAATATGATTTATACGGGGTATCCCAACATGAATAGCATCTGATTTAAGGCTCACCGCATAATTTGACCCCGTATCAATTGCCTCTTTTCCCTTTATGTACACGTCTATCATGTACAGTCTACTAGTTTTTTCATAAATTGAGGTATAACCTATTTGCATGCAATGATATCAGCTGCTAAACAGGGAGCAAACGAAAGCATCTCGGCACTGTTTGAAAAAGTATGTCATCCCGTATTCATCAGATTATCTATCAGTCTGCTGATATAAATAATAGGCATTATTCCTGGAGGAGTGTTTAAATGTGTTTCAAAATACAACCATATTGATTACCGGAGGAACAGGTTCCTGGGGACATGAACTCGTTAAAAAGCTGCTCCCGTTTCATCCCAAGGAAATAAGAATTTTTTCACGTAACGAATTTGCCCAGGTGAAAATGAAAAGAGAATTCTCGAATCATCCTGATTTGAAATTTATAATTGGAGATGTAAGAGACTTTGAAGCGGTTAATGAAGCCGCAAAAAATGTGGACTATCTATTCCATCTTTCCGCGCTGAAACATGTAACCATATGTGAAGAGCAGCCCTTAGAAGCAATAAAAACCAATGTGAATGGAACAGAGAATATTATCAAAGCGAGTTTAAATCAAAAGGTGAAAAAAGTCATTGATGTTTCGACAGATAAGGCAGTGGAACCAATTAATTTATATGGACATACAAAAGCAATTGGTGAAAAGCTGATTATTCAGGCCGATCAAATAAGTAATCATACACGTTTTGTATGTATCCGCGGCGGTAATGTTATCGGGACAAATGGAAGCGCCATCCCATTTTTTAAAGAACAAATCGTCAAACATCATACTGTTCCGCTTACATCCAAAGAAATGACACGCTTTTTCTTAACTGTTTCTCAAGCTATTGATTTACTCATATACGCTTCTAAAAAAGCGGTAGGCGGAGAGATATTTGTTATGAAGATGAAAGCGTGCCGGATTGTCGATTTAATTGATGTCATGGAAAACCATTTTGCCGAAAAAGCAATCCGTGTCAAAGAGGTAGGTATCCGGCCGGGAGAGAAAATTCATGAGGTATTAGTATCCACTGCTGAATCCCGTAACGCTTATAAGTATGATGAAAATTATTATGTTATTTTACCTGACAATGCTTCGGAAGCAGTAAAGAAAAGATATGAGCATTTACCAAAGGCTGCTTTTACACGCTATCAATCGGATGATGAATTAATGTCATCCAGTGAAATTGAACAGCTTCTTAGGAAAGCGGATGTTATTCACTCAAAAACGATTTAACACAACATCATGAGAACAGGCATAACAAGGAATTAAATATCAAAAAAAACACTGATTTTGGGAATAGGTCTGGGACAGCCCCCAGAAAATAGTGAGCCTTCATTTTCGGAGGGCTCACTATGTTTGATGAAGCTTTTGTACAAGCTTTACTTGCTGAATGAACTGTTTTGCCCGGTGAGCGGTTGAATGATGGTGATGCACAAACTGGTAACCCGCTTCAGTAATTTTTTCACGCTCTTTTGTATTTTTAAGATAGTATTCCGCTTTTTCGGGAAAGTTTTCTGCGTTTATATCCACAAAATGCACTCCTGGTATCAAGCCAATTTGCTTCAGTTCCGGTAAGGCTGGAGCTAGCAGTAACGTGCGGCATGCCGGCACTTCAAAATACTTAAAAGTCACCACCTGGCGTACAGAGCCGCATGCAAAAAACAATTTCGCCTGCTGGATGGCCCTGGCATAGTTTTCTCCAATTAATGCTGTCTCTGCCTGTTTACTTGTGAAATCTTGCCATCCTGGATGCGGACGATTGAAAAAATGAGGGTCATTTTGATAATGCTGTAATATCTTTTCTCGTAACGGATAAATTTCCGGAAAAGAAACTTCTCCCAACATCATCAAATCGATGGTTTTTTCGTTTCCATAATCTTTAAAGATGGCAGTATTAGCAAATTGAGGGAGAAAAAACACATGATGTTGTACTTGCTCGGGGTAATGATAGTAAAAATTATGGCGGCAGATAACAAAAAACGTCCGGATATTGCTGCGAGTGATATACCTTCTTCTTTGTTCTACAAAACGGTGTGCGTCGTTTACCATTAGACCTGCAGGAATATTGATATCAGATAATCCAGTAACAACAGGAGCAAATGATTTCCCTACGTCATTGATAATGAAAATGAAATCCGGTTTTTCAGGAATCTTACGTAATATTTTTTGGATCGGACCGGATTTTCGATAGACCATTAAATGCGTCCGTTTTGCTAATTCCTGTTCGAAATCATGGTAATTATTATTTGTAAAACGAGAGGTGTCGGCCGCAATCAGTAATAATTTCAGCATGAAATGATCACACCTTTCTGAAGATAAAAACGCCTTCTGCTTAGGAAGGCGTTTGGATAGAGGGCTTTATTTGTACCCCAGTCTAGATAATGTTTTACTAAAGGATTGATGGATTTGCTGCTGCTGATCTTGGCTTAAAACAGATTTCCATTTATTTGCCTTGCCTTCTCTTACAAATGGAAGCGAAGGGTTTACAAACTTTGAAGAACTGTTGAGGTGTTCTTGCTGTTTCTGTTCCAGTGCTTTCATATTATCAAAGGAAGCCCAATGCACTGCTTCGTTGATTTCTTGTTCGGTTCTGTCCACGTTTAAGAAGGTGATGATTCGTTTGGCTTCTTTCACAGGAGCCTTAAGAAGATCTTCATATTTCACCAGCAGAAAACCATGTTTCACTTTTTCCTGATTAGCCAGCCAGCTTTCAATTTGCGTGTCCCATTTTCCGGGAGCGATAGCCCCATTCATAAAGGCGTCAAAAAAAGTTTCAAAATCGCGTTTGTCGCCATGATATTTCTGGAAATGATGATAATAGGAAATGACCACATCTCTCGGATCCCTTACCAGGTAAATGACTTTCGGGTAAGACGCATCGTAGCTTTCATGACTCCATACAAGATGCGGGGAGGGCAAGTTTGCAATGGGAGCACTTGACGCATTTTGAACCGTGATACCTTTGGTAGCCCAGTCCATTTTCTTCCGATATAATAATGTGGCGATAAGAAATAATAAGAAATTATTCCCTGATTTTGGGTAAGCTACAAGACAAATATCGTCTTCCTGGCATTCATATTTTTCATTTGTTGACACGAGCTTATCATCCTTTCTTTTCATCCGTTTTATTCGGCTGTACATGTAAGGAGATGGTATCCGGGTTCTCCGGATCAAATAATTCATTGGCCCAAAACAAAACAATTATCTCGTCATCGGTTACGTTTTCAATGGAATGCGTATACCCTGGAGGGATGTCTACGATTTCCATGTTTTGATCTGTAACATGATAGGTGATTAATTTACCAGAATCAATCTTCCTTAATGTAATGATTGCCTCGCCTTTGATAAGACAAAATTTCTCTACTTTTGTATGGTGAAAATGGTTTCCTCTTATGACGCCCTTGCGAGATGTGGATATAAAAACTTGCCCAGCCTGGTGTGATTTGATTAATTCGGTTAAACTTCCTCTCGCGTCTCGATGGACAGGTAATGCGTAAGATAAGTTATCTGTTTCTAAATAAGAGAGATAGGTCGTATAAAGATATTTCGTCCATTTATCAGACAAGTCCGGTATAATCAGCGATTCCCGTATGTTCTTTAGTTTGTAGAGTTTATGGGCCAGCTCACCAACCGTTGTATGAAAGGACGGATGAATAGAATAGTAGAGTGTTTTTTTCGGGTTTTTTTGATTCAGACAATCTATAAAACGGTCTATTACATCATCAATATATACGAGTTCAAGCTCTTTGTCCGCGTCATGGATGCCAATGTCTTTATCGTGGGAAATTTCATGGCAAAAGGTAGCAACCACTGAATTATAGTGCGGCTTGCACCACTTGCCGAAGACGCCTGGTAAACGGTAAAGACACACATCTGCGCCGGTCTCCATATGATAAGTTTTAAGCACGTCTTCCGCAGCTTTTTTACTCAAACCATAAGGCGTATCACCTGCAGCTTGACTGGATGACGAAAAAATAATTTTCGGTGTTTTTTGATGTTCCTGTAAATAGGTAACCATAGATTCCGTCAATCCTCTATTAACTCTTGCAAATTCTTCGCTATTTTGAGGTCTGTTCACTCCTGCTAAATGATAGATAACATCTGTATCGTTTAAATACTCGTGCAGCAATGATAAGTCGTCTCCGTGATGAAATTGTTTGACGAAGACTCCTTTTTCCCTATGCAGTCTAGCAATCAGATTCTTACCGATAAATCCGCCTGCACCGGTTACGGTTACGTTTAGCATGTTTTTATCCTCCTGTTTCTATTACCCATGCGATGATCCAGTAAGTTGGTATAGTTAGACGGTTGCTCAACACTTCTGAATACTTTTCTACATATTATGGAGTATGCGGTGAAATGTGAAAAAACAGGGCATAGGCAAGGTTGTTAAATGAAAAAGGGGATGTATATATGACCGATTTATCTATTCATACAAAAGATTGGATTGAAAAAAGAACATCAAAAGAGGATATACACGAGGTTTATCAAGAATTCTATATAGACGAGACGGTAACATATACGCTGCCAAAAGGAGATACGCCGGAATGGGTGGATTGGGTCAAACCGCCATCATTTGGAGAGATTCACACATTTGATAAAGCCTATGTTTCAAAAATAGATGAAGGAAGTGTGTGGATGTGCGACCAGGGAGAAGGCATGGTTTATACATTGGCACCTGATCACACATATTTTCATGATATGGTTTTTCATTTATATTGGAATTATTTTGAGAAAATATCTTCTCGTGCCATTCCTGCTGCCTCCTCTTTTGAAGGTACATTGGGTGTTCTGGCTTGGGCAGGTCATACTAATTACTGGCATTGGCTGCATGATACATTAGGACGCTATCATCTGCTGCAGCTCAGCGGATGGAAGATAGATAAATATGTTCTGCCTCCTCTGACTTCGCCATTCCAGCGAGAAACCATCAAAATGCTTGGAATCCCGGAGGATGACATTTTACAGCTTATGCCGGGAATGCATGTGCAAGCGGAACAATTGATTTTGCCATCTGTGCCATTCAATGCAGGGACTTGTGTGAAATGGACCATTGCATTCCTCAGAAGTGCATTTTTGAAGGAGGAGAGCTATAAATCCGTAAATCACGATAAACGAATTTATATCAGCCGGGAAGATGCTTCGTGGAGAAAGGTTGCCAACGAAGGCAAACTTATGGAGCTGTTGGCTAGAAAAGGATTTAAAAAAATTGTGCTGAGCAAGTTAACAGTGCAGGAACAAATAGCTATTTTTTCTTCGGCAGATGTGATCATCAGTCCGAATGGGGCCGGGCTCGCCAATTTGATGTTCTGCAAGCCGGGGACTAAAATCATTCAGTTATTCACAGCGACTTCAGATGAATTTATAAAAATAGGACAATACCTGGAACTGGATTATCGTTTTCTGAAATGCAGAAACGCAAATCCGGTATCTACAGAACATGAAGTGATTAAAAATCTGGTAGTGGATGTGAAGAAAATAGGAGAGATTCTGAAGGCTGAAGGGATAGATTAGGCAGAAGAATTCCAAAAATGCAGGTGCTGCGGGAAGCGCCTGCATTTTTAAAGCAGCTGGTAATCATTATGCTGTATCGTTATTGCAGCGATTTTAAAAATGCATTCCAGTCGGCACGATGGGTTTTGGTGATGCTTTTTTTATGTTCCCGTACATTATATACCGTGAAATCATGATATTGGAATCGGTTGTGTTTGATTAATTGATGTAACACACTGACATCCTCATAAAGTTTTCCGTCTTTAAAGGCCATTACTGGAAATCCGCCGGCTCTTTTTAAAGCAGAAGTACGATAAATCCTTGGTCCCAAAGGAAAATGATAAGAGAGCAATCCCGCTCTTCCATTGACAGGTTTCCCTTTTGCTGCACCTTTGTAGAGCACATCACCTGCCAGTTGCTTCCATTTTCGCAGATTCCCATATAATACAGCTGTATCCTCTGACAGGGCTGCTAAAAGGTTTTTTATCACGGAAATGGCATCCGGATCCAGCCAATCGTCAGCATCGAGTTCTAAAATGAAGTCAGATGTAACGTAAGGCAATAAACGGTTCAAAGCGATTGCTTTTCCCTCATTCTCTTTTTCAAATACCCTCACCAGTTTTCCATCATCCCACTGTTTCAGCTGATAGTAAGAGTTATCTGTTGAGCCGTCGTCCATAATCAGCACCTGCTCCGGCAGCGCATTTTGAAGCAGGCACGAGACAATCGCTGTTTGCGCATATTGCTCCATATTATAATTGGAAAGAACGACAGACAGACTGGGATTTGCTGTTTGGATTTTCTCAAGCTGGTACTTGTGCATAAATGTTTGCTTTTCCAGTATATTGGCAGTGTTATTCTTTTTTGACTGCAGCACCAGACCATCTTTACAGAGCTTCTGTGAAGTGGATTTATCAAACAGCCAGGCAGGAAAAAGAGCTTCCTTAAATGGCAGCTGGGAGTTTAATAGAAAGGGATGCTTTTTCAGAAAAGATGCAGATACCAGAAATGGACGGGGAACAGCAATATTTCGACGATAGAAGTTCGTTGTTAAATATGATTCTGACTGAGAAAGGTGAAGGGAATGAGCTTGAATGGCCGGGGAAAGGTAATCTGTATCATGAAGAAATAATACATAGGTGCTGTTGATTTTTTGAATGATGTCATTCAGTGTTTTCCCAGGGTCATTCCATGTAATATATTGCAATTGCTTAGAAGACATTTCGTTTATTGCTCCAGTTAAAGGCTTGCCTTGTTCCTGGAGAATAATAACAGCATGTAATCTGTCTTCAATTCTTTTTAGAGATTGTAAAGCTTTACGAATAGCTGCTGCATCAGAATAAAAAACAAGCATCGCAGTGATATCCTTCAATCAAAACCCTCCGTTCTTTTATGGTGTTTTTATTTATCGCAATGTAGCCGGCAAGGACTGAGGCTACGATTTCAAATACTGTCAAGTTAATGCATTTTTAAATATTCTATTGTTTACAGATAGATAGTAAAAAACTATCTATATAACTTGAAATTAATATTTTACTTTCTGGCGTTCGCTCCGGCCAAGCCCTCCGCTTTCCATGGGGACGGCTTCAGCTAACTTGAAAAGAAGACCGCTTTTCAAGTGGATCTTCAGCTCGCCCTGTTCCCATAGGAGTCTACGTGGTTGGCCTCCGCTCTAATGGGATTCTACAGCGTTTGGAAGAAATAACATCCTGTTGAGTTGCTATGAAATAGTGGCTCTTTCGTTTGATAACACGATTGTTCCAGTATTTTAAATGGTTGATTTAGCAGTTCGAACCAGGACAGCATAGATAATTAACATCAAGAATAACTTTCATGAATAAAAAGTAATCATTACTGAACATTTTTACCATGTACTACGAAAAATTTTTTCTGACTGAACTACCTTTTATTTGTTCAGCTTTTTTACATATAGAATACCCAACTAGCGAAGGCGGACCGTTTTGACTCCTGAGGGATCAGCACCCTCTGAAGATCCACTTTTGCCAAGCGCTCTTCTTGGCAAAAGTTAGCTGAAGAGCGTGCCCCTAGGAAAGCAAAACGGTTCGCCGCAGCGGTGTATCACACTTCATCTTCTATTCTTTGGCAAGGAAGTTATCAAAGGAACGACCAACTCCTGTTTCTATGGAAATAAAGTTTCTTTTTAAGGTGCAAAAGTTGAGTTACCTATATAAATTGAATTAATAACACTGTATTTTGTGCTTGAAAATAAAGTAATACGTCTTGGGATTAAGCACAGTAACTAGCGTAGTGTTTTTCCATAGCGAGCGTCAGAAGGTAAAATATTAATTTCAAGCTATATAGTTAACCAAAAAGGTTCATACAACCATTTTTCCATTTCTTGTTTCCGATAACCCTTCCATTACATATATTATTATATCTTGTGTATTGGTGGTGTGAATGTAGTGAAAATAAGTCTTTGCATGATTGTGAAAAATGAAGAAGAAGTACTGCGGCAATGTTTGGATAGTGTTAAGGACATCTGTGATGAAATCATCATTGTCGATACAGGGTCAACGGATAAAACGAAGCAAATTGCTGGGGAGTATACAGATAAAGTAATGGATTTTAAATGGATTGATGACTTTTCGGCTGCGCGAAATTTTGCTTTCAAACAAGCGACTTCCTCTTATATTCTATGGCTGGATGCAGATGATGTGTTGCAAAAAGCAGATCAGAAAAAATTTAAAAAGCTGAAAGAAGACCTGGATGAATCGGTGGATGCTGTTTCAATGCTGTATCATATTGCTTTTGATGAATGTGGCAATCCAACTTTCAGCTATCGAAGAAATCGCCTGGTAAAACGGGATCGGAACTTCAAATGGATCGGTCCGGTTCATGAATATTTAGAGGTTTATGGAAATATTATCTCATCCGATATTGCCGTAACGCATCGTAAGAGAGATAAATCCAATCCAAATAGCGCAAACGACCGTAACTTAAAAATTTATGAAAAAAGATTAGAGAGGGGAGAAGCATTTAGCCCCAGAGATTTATTTTATTATGCAAATGAATTAAAGGATCACAGTTTTTATCAGAAGGCGATTATTTATTATCGGGAATTTTTAGCCACCAGAAAAGGCTGGGTGGAAGATGAAATTCGTGCTTGTATCAATATGGCTGCATGTTACCGGATGTTGGGGAATCCGGAAAAAGAAATTGAGGCACTGGTGCTTTCTATTTCCTATGATGTTCCAAGACCTGAGGTTTCCTGCCGGATTGGAGATTTATATAAGGGAAGGAATTTATTCCGAAAAGCTATTATCTGGTATCGTTTGGCAACAGAAATCGAAACAGATGATCATCAGGGATTTCAGCAGCAAAGCTATGCAACATGGTATCCGCATCTTCAGCTTTGTGTCTGTTATTGGCAGGCAGGAGAAATGGAATTGGCTGAAGCGCATAATCAAAAGGCAAAATACTACCGGCCGCATGACAGCCAGGTGAAATATAATGAAAGGTTCTTTAAAGAATATAAGGAAAAGAACAGCTGAAAGAGAAAATATTCAAAAACTTAGAATGCAAAAAAAGAAAATATATGAAATGGGTGGTGTGAAATTTAAACAAAGGCGTGTACACTATGAATAAAACGATTTTATACATTGGCTGGATCGGTTATCGAAATCTGGGGGACGATTTGTTATGGAATCTATTTCGTGACCGGGCAGATAAGTATCTTGGGTCCGGTCAAATAACGATTGTACCTTCTCTGCCCGGTGTGAATATCCAGCACTTAGAACGTTATGATACGATTGTTCTAGGAGGGGGCTCTTTAATTGCACCAACCTACATCCAGCTTTTATATCGCGCAATAAAAATGAAAAAGAAAGTCTGTATTTGGGGAAGCGGTATTGACCGTATTCCGGAATCTGCACTGTACGCAATGCAGGAAGGGGAAAAGATGCCTGTTATCCAACGTTTTAAGGGAGAAGAGATAGCACAGCTGCGTGAAGTACTGATGCAGGCTGATTTTATTGGGGTCAGAGGACCTTATACGAAAAAAGTCTTGGAAACGTTAACCGGAGTGTCAGGTGTGCCGATTATCGGAGATCCTGGGTTATTATTAGAATGGAATAAAGCTGCTGTTCAAAAAGAAAAGTGTATCGGAATCAATTGGGGAACAACGATGAACAATTTATACGGTAATAAAGAGAAGGATGTAGAAAAACAGTTGGCTGAAGCGGCAAAGCAATGGGTATCGGAAGGGTATAAGGTTTTTATTTACGCAGTATGGAGTGAGGATTTTCCAGCATGCCAGTGGTTATATAAATTAATCGATAAACCGGAAAAAGTGTTGTTTGAAAAGAAATTATATACAGAGCAGGAATTAATGAAGAAACTCTCCATCTGTTCGTTAACGGTCAATTTTAAACTTCACCCTAATTTACTCTCTTTATCAGCAGGAGTGCCCGCTGTAGCTTTAGGTTATCGATTTAAAGTGTTTGATCTATTTTCATCCTTGGGTTTGGAGCACCTGGTTCTGTCAACGAGTGAGGAACAAATAAATACAAAACTAATGAAGTTGGCAGATGAAACCATGCAAGAAGCAGATAAGATAAGGAAAGACTATTGGGTAAAGCAACAAATATACAGTCCGCAAATCGAAAAAATATTTACTGAAGATGGATTATAGAAACATAAAAACTGCCGGTTCACTTGCGTCATAAGTGAACCGGCAGTTTGATTTATGACTGGAAAAAAGATAGATTCTCATGATGGATGTATTCCTTCTTCCGCCCAGTTTAATAGGGCTTGGGCACGTTGCTCGTAGGTATGATATGCCAAAAGGTGCTGATAGCCGGAAGAAGCAATTTTTTGTGCTTCATGAACATGCGTTAAATAATAGTCGACTTTTTCCAGAAGGTCTGAATGCGAATCAAAGAGAACCAGATGTTTTCCGTCTTCAAGCAGTATATCCAGTTTAGGCACTGTATCTGTGAGCAGCAACGATCCGCAGCCAATCCCTTCAAAAATACGCATATTCAAGCTTTTTATGGTATCTGCTGCATGGTTGATGACGAGCTTCGATTGACCGTATGTTTTCGCTAAATCATGTAAGAAAACTCGTTTATGGAAGGATAATCGATACGTTTTATGAAATCTCTCTTTTATTTTTTTAATAGCTCGTATTCGTTTTTGGTATAAGACAGGGTCTAATGTACCGACGGACGTAATATCCATGGGTCTGTCTTGAAGCGGTGTAACATCATTAAAAATATCTGTTGCCATTGCAAATGGAAAGAATTTGACCGGGACAGAAAAATGGTTTGCTAAATGTAACGAATGGGCCATTAAAATAAGGTCCGGCTGATAACGACGGACTAAACTTTTATTAGTATTCAGCCGGTTCTCTCCATGATGAATCCAAAAAAACTTTGGGATGTTTACACGGTCTATCTGCTTTACACTCACTGCGGGTACAGAAGGACTTTCAACAAATAAAACAGCGACATATTCATCAAGTGCAATGTTGGAAAAGTCGATAAATGATGTATATACATCCACCTTTACCCCGATATTTCGAAAAGCATCCTCCAAGTATCGTCCGGGAGTGAAGGATGTTTTTCCGTAACACATTAACAGTTTTTTCTGCTCCATAATTATTCAACCTGCCTTTTGTATAGCATAAAGATTGCTGTTGCTTTATTAAGATATGTTTGATTGGAAAAAAGGGGATGTATGCTTATCCTGTTTTTGAGGGAGGAAGGCAGAATTAAGCTGGGAGCGGATGAAATTGGGAGCTTGTCTGTAAATCAGTAATGCAGGATAAACTTGAGAGTTCTTTGCTCTTCGTATTTATCCTTCAAGATTATATGTGGATTGTTGTCAGGCGGAGGTTTGCTTTAAAATAGAGGTTATCTCTTTTAAAAACGCTTCGGCACGTTTTTTGGTTGTATGGTTTTCTTTTGTCAACATCATTCCGTTGTGGGCAATTTGTTTTCGTTCCGCTTCGTGATTCAAGTAATAATCAATTTTTTCTTCAAAACAGAGCTCATCGATAGCAACAAAATTCACACCGGGAATAAAACCTAAATCACCTAATTCTTTTGAATAACTGGCTAGCAGCAAAGCATTGCAGGCGGTAATTTCGAAATATTTCATTAAAGGATATTTGAATACGGAATCGCAGGTCAGCACAATTTTGGAACGATTCAATTCTTTCGCATATTCTTTCCCGACAAAGACATTTTTTTCATCTGCCTTTACCTTACGATAGCCTGGATGTGGATAGTGAATAAAATCAAATCTATTTTTCAGCCGCATTTGCATGATTGCACGGAGTGGGTAAAAATCTTCTAAAACGGAGCCTGTTAATAATATATTTTTGTCTTTTTTCAATTGGTAGTCTTGATAGATATCTTCATGGGCATGGTGTGGAAGCCAGTGCATGCGTGAGGTGAACTCAGGGTACCACTGCTTGAATTTATCACGATAAAAAGTGAACACATGCTGGATATTTTCTTTTTCAATCATGGCTTTTCTTAAAGGCTTATGAAAGTGTAAATCGTGTAAGCCGACTGCAAAAGGAACACGTAAATTTTTCAGACCCGTTATAACTGGAGAACCATTTTCCAGATAATCATTAAAATAGATAAAATCCGGTTTGAAAGGGATAGAATCAAGAATCTTCTCAATCTCTCCAGATTGATGAGATACATATAAATCCGTTGTTTTTTGAAGTTCCTGGATAAAGTAATATGATGCAGGAACTGTATAGGATTGATCGTCACGTGTCATAAATAATAGTTTTAATTTTTTCATTATCACCGCATCCTCTTAAATATATAAGCCTTGCTCAAATGGCTCTATCAGTTTTGAACGATAAGCCTGTCGTTGTTTATCCATGGTTTTCATGATCTCAGAACGGTTATTTGTTATTTTTTTCTCTAATGAAATGATCTGAGGAACTAGGTTTGTATCATCTGTTGCGATAGCGAATTCCTCTAAATGGACAGATCGGACAAAATCAAATATTTTGAAGCGGTAGCCTAAAGCAATAAAAGGAACGCCGGCAGCAAGGGACAGGTAATTGGCGTGTAATTTAAAATTAATGGTGAAATCAAAATGTTTCAGTAAAGACATGAAAGGTTCTGCAGGGTAAACGGTATTATCTATATGCCAAGAGGCATCATCATGTAGTTTAGCAGCTAATCGTTTGGTATGTTCTACATCAGCATGCCACATGACATAAAAGTAAATTTTATAATCTTTGGCAATCAACTGATTTAAAGCTTCTGCAAATTGGTTTTCCAATGAGATTTCATTTCTGCCGTAGATATTATGAAAAGATGTACCCCAGTTTACTCCAATCACTTTATCATCCTGATGAAACGGAGATGCAAGTTGTTCTTTATCTGTTTTATCTGGCAGTAAAAATGCGGGATCTCCGCTGATGACAACTTCTTTTTTAACTCCTGCCTGGTTAAGGAGTTGTTTGGTTAAAGGGCCTCTGACGCCGGTCCAGACGCTTTCATGAAAGACAGTATTTAACTTTTCACGAAATAACTTTGTTTGGTTTGTAAGAAAGTCGATGTTTGAGTTATCGGTCAAATATGACTTAGGTACCCAATCAATTCCGGATCCCCAAATCATTATTTTTTTATTTAATTGCAAGGCTTGATATAAAGTTTCAATAATATAATTTTGAATCGGATGATCGGCTCCGCTTAAAATAGACCCGCCGCCAAGCACGATTAGATCATAAGCTTGAAGCGGGGCGTTGTCGAGATAACGCTTTTCATTGTTTACCAAATCAAGCTTATAATCATTGCCAAGTTGATAAAATTGTTCTTTAAAGCATTCAAACATTAATTCATCGCCTAAATTATTGTAGCCAATCCAGCCAATATACAAAACATGTTTCATTTTCTGCCTCCTAATTCTTATCTAAAGTATTTAATTTCTCGATACATAAGTTCTTATAATGTGCAGCGCGAAAGCTTCCGACCCCTTGTAAAATTAAATAGTCTGGATGATTTTCCCTTAGATCTAGACATGTTTCAAAACATGCCAAGGCAGCTTGATAATCAGCTTGTTGAAAAAGAATAAGCCCTTTATAAAAATGTAAATCAACGTAATCTGGGTATAGCAAAAGTGCTTTTTCAATACCGGGTAATGCCTGATCGATACTATTGGTTTGAACCAATATGTCATACTTCAGTTTGTATAGAATCGAAGGTGGTTTTCGTCCTTCTAATAAAAACATATAAATTGATTGATTAACATAATCAAATGCCTGCTTATATGCTTTGTCGCGATAATACTCACTGGCGAGGTGATACGTTACCCACGGACTGTGGGTTTCTTTGGCAGCTTCTAATTCCAGCAAGCGTTTATTGCGGGATGATTTATCTTTCTTTTCGGTAACTTCGTGAATATAACCGTAATGAAGAATAGGGAGGTCTAGTATATCCGTTGTCATTTTCTCCGGCTCTGCGTCCAACGTTTCGTGGATACGATGGATAAAATGAATCCCTTGATGGTTGCGAAATAGCCGGGGCTGGTAATGGATGTAGGATGTAAGGTCATCCGAATGTAAATGGTTCCCAGTGAAATTTGTTATTGGCAACGAAAGTATATTTGCCTTTCTATTCGCCAATGCTTTCTTAAAGGTTTCGGGATGTTGTATATCTAAACATTCATCTGCATCGAGCCATAAAATCCATTCATTCGCAGCTTTTGTTATCCCTTCATTTCTTGCTTTTGCAAAATGGTCATCCCATTTATAATGGTAGATTTTCGCATTAAATTTTTCTGCGATACGGATGGATCCATCCGTAGAACCTGTATCAACGATAATAATTTCATCTGCGAAGTTCTGTACACTCGATAAACATTTCTTGAGGAAGGCTTCCTCGTTTTTGACAATCATGCATAAGGTAATCGCCGGTCTTGATTCCACTTGATTTCCTCCTGATTTATTTAATTGATTCTCAGAAAGTTTCTTCACGCACTTGATGAGATAGCCAAGGACGCTGAGGAGAAGTATTATTGATAATTGTAATTCTCGGGTAATAGCTTAATAGTAGATTTAAATTTTCTAAACAGTGCTTTTTATACATATCTAGAGAAAAGGAATGTTGTTGGATTTGGGTCTTTAATTCAAGTATTTGCTCACGAATATCCTCTTTCAAATACTCCGTTGCACTGTCTTGGAACGCAAGCATACATTCATCGGGATAATAATCAAGTTCTTTAAATAATTCTTTTTGGTGGAAAAAATGATAATGAAGTTTTTCGAGAGAGGAAAGGGAAACCAGAAGTTTTTTTTCCATTTGTTCCTCCTCTGTCATAGATACTTTTTTATCATAAAAAAAATACTCATAAAAATAGTCCGTAAGAAAATATAAAAAAATGTGTGTATAAGTGATATAGTTTGGTTCCCATTCATCCCATTTTTCTTTTATTGTAGAATCATCATTCATCATGCTCTGCCTCCCTTTTTTTATTTATCAGAGCAAGGTTTGTTTTCTCTGCAATGGTCGCAGTCACAATCCGTTGAAGGATAGTAACCTAATTCTTCATAGAAATTGTTCTTGCAGCCCCGGTGTTTGGGTTTCGGTTTTTTATCTTTGCATCTACAGTCACATCCTGGATCCAGGTCAGCAACATCTTCCAGTTTGAATTGGAGAAGCATTTGCGATTTAACTATTGTACGCAATGTTTTATTGACACTGTCGTTCATTTTTAAATAATCTTGTAAACAATGATGCGGGTCTTTTAAGAACGCTTGAAGCTTTTCTCCCTCAGCATTCAAAATATGCGATAATCCTATTTCTTCTAAAGCAATAGAAGATAATAGTAAATCAATCGTTTCACATCGTTTTAGTGAAACGATTGGGGTGATATTTGGAATATTTGGCATTGACATAAGAACTTCCTCCTGTTAAATTCATTTATTTAAATAAACAGGGAATCGTAACCTAAACGATGATTCCTGTATAGGTTTCTATTAAAAGAAATACAGCTGCGGAATGTTGTTTCCATTAAATATAAAAAGTTTACAAAAAATACTTGCTACATAGCTTTCTTTAAAAGAAAGGATGTAAACTCTTTATTCAATGATTTCCAATATATTTTTTAATTTCGTTTGCAGTAATAGTTCTTTTTTTAATACAGTGTCTAATGTTGATTGGACACTTTCATTGATATCAATCAAATCATTTAATTCCAGCATTGATTCAGGGGAAGTGCTTAAAGTGCCTAAGGCGTATTGAATTTTTTCTCCTTCTGCATTAATGATGTGTGCAAGACCAAGTTCTTCCAATGCAACAGAAGCTAATAATAAATTAATCACATCATCCCGATCAATGGATATTTCAGGTGTAATGTTTGGAATATTTGATTGCGACAAAACGGTTCCTCCTCATTTTTAGACATATATCTATTTCCATACAATTATCGTATGACTGTATCATTTAGGTCGTTCCATAAATGGGTAATGGTCTATGGTTTTGTGTAATGAATAAAAGTTAGAAAGATATGGTGAGAAGAGTATATTTTTAGATATAGGGTGTTTGCTTCCTCGGAAATAGTTGATGCTCTAGTGCATGATTAAATTTCTGGGATTTCAAATGCGCTATGTAATAAGAAATCTGGAGTGCATATACACTCCAGATTAGATAGATTATGCAATCTGATTGATAGACCAATAGATGCCTTGCTGATCGCCACCGCCTAAATCTATGCCAATGGTTAACCCATCAGCTATATAAAATAGACCAATCTGATCGCCGGCAGTAAGTTCCACTTCTCTAGCAAGCGTTACTGTTCCGTTACCTAATACAGCTCTTAAAGTCAGAAGCAGGGCAATATTTACGTTCAATACAGGGAATAAGCCAGTTACCAATGTTGCAGGGTTTGGCGTAATTCGTTGAACCGCAAATGCCGGGTTTACCCCCGCTCCAAGGTTAATGGTAAGAGCAGCAGTTGTTTGATAGTTTATTGTTGCACTGATGGAATAACGGCCTGTTTCAGGAGCTGTGTAAATTCCATCTAAAGCGGCAAAGTTAGGGCTAGCGTAAGAACCAGGTGTTATCGTAGACCAACTGACTATTTGTTCTGATCCCGTTACAGTCTGTGTTGCTTGAGTAGCAGAAAATCCGTTTTCTGCAAATGCTGGTCCAGTAGCACCAGTGGCCCCTGTTGGTCCGGTAGCACCAATTGCACCGGTAGGCCCAGTTGGTCCGGTAGCACCGTCTGCGCCAGTAGGCCCGATTGGTCCGGTAGCACCGTCCGCGCCAGTAGGTCCGATTGGTCCGGTAGCACCATCTGCGCCAGTAGGCCCGATTGGTCCGGTAGCACCGTCCGCGCCAGTAGGCCCTGTTGGTCCAGTAGCACCATCCGCGCCAGTAGGCCCTGTTGGTCCAGTAGCACCATCCGCGCCAGTAGGTCCTGTCGGTCCAGTCGCACCGTCCGCGCCAGTAGGTCCGATTGGTCCAGTCGCACCGTCCGCGCCAGTAGGTCCGATTGGTCCAGTCGCACCATCTGCACCAGTAGGCCCGATTGGTCCGGTAGCGCCATCTGCACCAGTAGGTCCGATTGGTCCGGTAGCGCCATCTGCACCAGTAGGTCCGATTGGTCCGGTAGCGCCATCTGCACCGGTAGGCCCTGTTGGTCCAGTAGCACCATCCGCGCCAGTAGGCCCGATTGGTCCGGTAGCACCGTCTGCGCCAGTAGCCCCCGTTGGCCCGGTAGTGCCATCTGCGCCAGTAGGTCCGATTGGTCCGGTAGCACCAATTGCACCAGTAGGCCCAGTTGGTCCGGTAGCACCGTCCGCGCCAGTAGGTCCGATTGGTCCGGTAGCACCATCCGCGCCAGTAGCCCCCGTTGGCCCGGTAGCGCCATCCGCGCCAGTAGCCCCCGTTGGTCCGGTAGCACCAATTGCACCAGTAGGCCCAGTTGGTCCGGTAGCACCGTCTGCGCCAGTAGGCCCGATTGGTCCAGTAGCACCATCCGCGCCAGTAGCCCCCGTTGGTCCGGTAACACCGTCCGCGCCAGTAGGTCCCGTTGGTCCGGTAGCGCCATCTGCGCCAGTAGGCCCTGTTGGTCCAGTAGCACCAGTGGCCCCAGTAGGTCCGGTTGGCCCAGTAGGCCCCGTTGGCCCCAAGTCCCCATCAGGAATAATACTAGTTACTTGCTTTAATTTATTATCCAATAATAATTCTTTTTTCATAGCTGTCGCAAGCATATCTTGAACTGCTTCATTTACTTCCAATATTTCAGGTAATGTTGCTGGTGTTGTCAGGCCGGGAAGGGTACCTAAAGCATATTGTATTTTTTCGCCCTCCGCATTAATAATATGTGAAAGCCCTAATTCCTCCATAGCAATGGAGGCTAATAGCAAATTAATTGCATCATCCCTTGTTAAAGTTATATTGGGTGTAAAGTTTGGGATATTTGGTTGGGACATTATGATTCTCCTTTCATTAAAAATAGATATTTCAAATAAAAGCATCTGCGTAAAAAATATCTACAAATGCAGTGTTCTCAACTAATATATTCTTCGGTATAAAGTCGGTGTAGACACATTACTATTAATTTTGTATTCAGTGAAAATAGGTCCATTAAAAAATATATGAAATTATGTGGAGAAGAAATATGAAGATATTAATAATTATGAAGCCATAGAAGCGATGTGTTTAATCAGACAAAATTACTTTGGTATAAGATAAGAAGAAAATAAGCAGAATCATTTTCTTTCTCGCTGATTCTTTGTACACTTAACATATATCGTAATCAGGTGTATGGATGACAGTTTAAGAACAGTTGCTGCACAGGGAGGAATTCATTTGAAGAAAATAACATCTAGTGTTGTTCAATTTCGTGGAACGCATTATGCATTTGGCTATCATCAAGGTATGTTATTAAAACATCATATCTTATTGAAGAATCGTGAAAATCAATGGAAGGTAAGAACGCCTTTATTTTCGATTGATATCCAAGAAACAAAAAGAATTTTTCAAGAAATCGCACCGGCAATTTGGGAAGAATTAGAAGGCTTTGCAGAAGCGCTTGAGTGGCCAATGAAAAGAGTTTTGCTTGAATTTGGAGGATATCGGGTTAAATTGAACCGTTCCGGATGCTCCATTTTAACAGGCAAGGATTATTTAATTCGTAATTATGATTATCATCCTAAAACGTATGATGGCATTTTTTCGGTGTTTCAACCTGCAGATTCAGGCTATGCAGTGATTGGTGTTACGCAGAAAGTAACGGGAAGATGTGACGGAATGAACGAACATGGTTTGACAATGGGGTATACTTTTATGCATCGCAAACGGCCCAGAGATGGTTTTGTCTGCCATATGATTGGCAGAATTGTTTTAGAAACATGTGCCAATATAGAAGAAGCCGTTTCGTTGCTAAAGCAAATCCCGCATCGTGGTTCATTTAGTTATGTATTATTTGATAAAAATCATACGGAAGCAACGATTGTAGAAGCTTCGCCGAGAAATGTCGAGGTCAGAAAAGGAACTGCATGTACCAATCATTTTCAAGTAATGAAAGAGGAAAACCGCAATTATTTGAAGGATTCGGAAAGACGTTTAGACATGATGGAAAACCATTCTTCAAATTTACTAAATAAAGAAGAGGCCTTTCAGCTGTTAAATGGTACAGAGAATGGCGTGTTTTCTAAGCTATACGGACAATGGGCAGGGACGATACATACTTCTGCATATTTTCCATCCACATTAGAAGCATGGCTTGCTCTTGGCGGCGATCAGCAGCCTGTAACATTTGATTTTGCTTCATGGCTGAAAGGGAATGATTTTCCCATTTCTGAAATGACAGGGATGATAGACACAGCTATCCCATTTGTACATATGGAAAAGGCGGATTGGTTTAAAGAAAAATCTAAAAAGTAAGCAATTTTGTCGAATAAATAAAATAAGAAGGGACGTCATGTTAGCCATAACATCTTATTTTTATTTAAATAGCAACATTAAACCTAGTTGACAACTAAGATTAATATGCTTTATGATTAAATAATATTTCAGAAATAGAATGAAAGTTTCAATAAAAAGGATAAACGGAGGGTTTTGAAATGGGGAATACAAAAGATAACGTCATTGATTCTATTCATGCGCAGTTGGAACAGTCCTTTGAAGAAGTACAAGGATGGAGAAGATACATGCACCAGAATCCGGAATTATCTTTCCAAGAAGTACATACAGCAGCATATATTGAAGAAAAATTAAAAAGCTTTGGACTGGATGTGCAGAAAAATATTGGAGGCAATGGCCTTATAAGTGTTTTAGAAGGCAGTGAACCCGGTAAAAAAATAGCATTACGTGCGGATTTTGATGCATTGCCAATAGAAGATGAAAAGGAAACACCTTATAAATCTACGAATCCGGGAGTCATGCATGCTTGCGGTCATGATGGACATACAGCTGCTCTGCTCGGGGTGGCAAAAGTACTCAGTCAATATACAGAAAAACTAAAAGGAAGCATCGTTTTTGTCTTCCAACCGGCAGAAGAAACACCGCCTGGAGGAGCAAAATTTATGATTGAAGAAGGCATCTTGGATGATGTGGATTATGTATTTGGCGCGCATCTAGCTTCCGACATTCCGCTTGGAAAAGCAGCAGTCGGAGAGGGACGCCGGATGGCTGCAGTGGATAAGTTTGCCATCGATATTAAAGGCCAAGGCGGCCATGGTGCTCGTCCGCATGAATCGAAGGATTCCCTTGTCATTGGAACCAGTGTAGTAGAGGCATTGCAGAAAATTGTAAGCCGTCAAATTGATCCTTTGCAATCAGCAGTTGTCACGATCGGTGTTTTTCATGCTGGAAATGCATTTAATGTGATACCGGATACAGTACGAATTGAAGGAACAGTCCGAACTTTTGAGCCTGAGGTACGGGATAAAGTAGAAAACGAGATTCGTTCGATTCTGGATGGTATTACAGCAGCTTTCCATGCAACGTATGAATTAGACTTTTTAAGAGGATATCCAGCATTGTTTAATCATAAAGCAGAAACAGACGTTGCCAGCGACTTATTTGAGGACACATTTGGCAAAGAGAATGTTGTAGAATTAGCTACGGTAATGGGAGCAGAAGACTTTTCTTATTTTCTGGAAGAAAAACCGGGAACCTATTTCCGGATCGGTTCAAGAAATGAAGATGAAGCTACGCATTACCCGCATCATCATCCGCGGTTCGATATTGATGAACGTGCTTTAGTAAATATAGAAAAGGCATTTGCATCTATCATTCACCATTACTTATTTTAAGGTAAGGGAAAGGTTTGGGAGAGAAAATATTTCTTTCAAAAAGGGATATATACAGAGGAGTATTAGCTTTATAGTTTTGGTATCAAGGCTAGCTGCTTTTGAGAACCAGAGTTAGAAAGGAACTTACGAATGAATAGACCAAAAATTTCACAAATGGAAGCTTATATGATTGAAACATTGCGTACGAATAACGTAACAAATGAGGAAATGATTCAGGATGTAAAAGAAAAAGATGTGTCAAAATGGCAGAAATTAAACGAAAAATTTGATTTTGAACAGTTAATCGTTTTGGCGGAGAAGGGTTTTTCGTCTTTTGAACAAGCGATTAATGAAGGTTATACGGTTAAATTTGTGACAGTTAACGGATTGGATAGATTATTGAGATTGAAGTTTGGGAAAGAACCTGAAAAGGATTATCAGAGGCTGCAAACAGGAGTTTTGGGTTTGAATATAGACACTTCTTCTTTGGAAGAGTTAAAGCATATGCTTTCTTTGAATTGGAAAGTAGAGGAAGATAAGAGCGGAGTTTCTGTATTGTTGAAAGGGCAGGGGGATTTTGATTAACATTTAAATTGAAATGGAAGTATTGTATCTTCCTATAAATGTTCATCTACAAGCCATGAATATTGTATCTGAAATGGTTTTGGAATGTATAAAAATTATGAAGGTCGACACCGCAAGTAAGGGTGACGACCTTTCTTAATGATTCTTATTCATTATTCAATCTATCTACGCTTTTCTAATCTTTAAGCATTCAACCCTTCCTCTCCAACTTTCTTTTTCTTATTTGCAATCAATGTAATCGAAAAAGAAAGCACAAAGGAAGCAAGCATAGCAATAATAAAGCCTACAGGATGGTCGGATAAAAATGGGGTAGTGAATGTTGGAACGTAGGCAGTTCCACGCACATCAAACAGACCAACCAGTGCACCTCCGACACCGGCAGATAGAATCGCACCGGCGAATACCATTTTATTAGAGAACATAAATGGATAGGCTGCTTCTACAAATGTTCCAAATCCCATATTAATCAAGAATCCTGGAGTTGCAGCAGCTGCTTCTCCTTTCTCCCTTGGGGCAACGATGTTTGCTAAGTTAATTCCAGCAGACACCATAACTAATCCAACCATATCAATAGCTCCTAAGAAACTTACTCCTGTTTGTTCCATTTCCAATAATACGATTGGCAGAATAGCGGCATGGTATATCCCACCTAAAATGGCCGGCCAAATGAGCAGGCCTCCAAGCAATCCTGCCAGAATAGGGCTGAATGAAATAGCAGCTTCAATGGCATTTTTTATTCCATCTCCGATTAACAATGCGATGGGTGCGAATAAAAAGTAGACTAATAGACCTGCAAGTAAACCGGCCAGACCACCTGTGACGATATTTACAGTGGTCATTGGGAATTTCCAATGAACACATTTTTGAAAGAAATAATGTACGAAAACTCCGGCTAAAATACCGCCGATGAGACCGCCGATAATGCCCCCATCGACGGATAATACGCCGGCTATAACCCCAGCCACAATGGAGACCTCGTCTAAATTTGATATTTGTTTTGCGGCAATCGTTGCGATAATAATTGGTAGTGCCCCAATCATGATATCAAAAATATCTTCCAGGCCGCTGAGTATCGGAATTTTGCTTAGTGCAAGAACGAGTGCCATTGCGATAAATCCTGGTAACGCAGAAACCATGATGCCGCGAATATGAATGTTTTTCCAAATGCTTCCACTGATTTCAGTATCGTTTTTATTAGCTGTTCCAATGATTGGCTTATATTTCATATCCCAATACTTTGCAAGGGAGGTAATGAATGAGATTGCTCGTGTTCGATTGGTTGTCCCAGTTGTTCCTGATTGAGCAATAATGTTCGCACCTTTTGCGCCAATGGTTGCCATCGAGGTTCCGCCTGTGCCAACAATAGGAATATTCCTTTCAGCGGCTGCGTCAATGACCAGTTGATTTGCACCCTTTGCTTCAGCGCTCATGACAATTAATCCATCGATTGTTTGATTACGTATAAGCGCAGCTATCTGTTCGTCTGTCTGTTTTGCTTGTTCATTTATTTTTTCTAATGTATTGGTAGCGGATTGCGTGATTTCTCCTTCTTCATCCATTGTAAAGAGGCTTGTTTTTGAATCTGCTTTTGCCTGATCCATGGAAACCTCCGTAGCGATAAATTGAATGGCAGCTATATGAAAATTCGCAGCATGGCATTGATTTTTAATCTCATCTAACAGTTTCCTTGGATTTTTCCCTCCTAAATTAAACAGATTGCCGCCTGAGCTACCTATGATAGCAATATTTTTCAAGATAATTCCTCCAGGTAGATAGTTTCAATACGTTAAGTATTTAATGTATTAACATTTTATCATACTAAAGTGTTAAAGTCTTTCAAAATTATAAATAAAATAAAAGAATGGGTTTTGGTTCCTTTTTGAATCTGCAATGAACCACGAATCTGTTCTTATTTTACTTTAGATATCCCTTTTGATATAATCATCCATTATTGAAGTAATAAAGGAGAGATAAGGTTGGGTTGGGTAGAAAATATCAATTGGGAACAATTTCTTCTAAATACCGGAATGACTATCTTAAAACTGGTTGTCACCTTGCTTGTTTTTTGGATTGTCCGCGCGGTTGGAAAGAAGTTTATTAAGAATACTTTTACAAAAGTGCAGGTTAAACGAAAAATGTCTGCCGGCAGAACGAAAACGTTACAGTCTTTAGCAATCAGCGTGTATTCCTATGTTCTATTTTTCATTACGCTGGTCATTATTCTAGGGATATTTAATATTAATGCTGCTGGACTGATTGCAGGAGCTGGGATTGTAGGGCTCGCGATTGGTTTTGGTGCACAAGGTATCGTCAGCGATGTTGTTACGGGCTTTTTCCTGCTCTTGGAAAAACAAGTGGATGTCGGTGATTATGTGACGGTTGCCGGATTTGATGGTGTCGTAGAGGATGTCGGTTTGCGTACAATGCAAATCCGCAGTTTTGATGGGACATTAAATTATGTGCCGAACAGGGAAATCGGTTCTTTAAGCAACCATTCCCGCGGAAGTATGGAGGCGTTAGTAGACATTGCTATCCCATATTCGGATAATATTGACGAAGCGGTGAATACCATTCAAGCAGCGTGTGATGCTGTTAAGGAAGAAAATCCGAAAATCGTGGAAGGTCCGGATGTACTGGGTGTACAAACGTTTGCTTCAACGGAAATTACTTTACGCGTTATCGCTAAAACAGAAGCGATGGGACAATGGAAAGTAGAACGCGACTTGCGAAAAGCAATTAAAGAAGCACTGGATGCGAAACAGGAGAATGACGAGAATACGTATGCTGAAAGATCGCAGGAATAGTGTTTGACAAAAAGGTGTCCAATGATAATTTCATTAGCGTGTCTATGTGTCTATAAGAGGGTTATCAATTGCGATAGCCTTTTTTATTTTTCCTTATGAATGATTTGTTGGGTGATTCGGGGGATTTTAACGGACGTCCTTCATAATAAATGGATGTAAAAAAAAGGGTTCAATAATGACGCATATGGGTATAGAAAAGAAGGACAGGAAGTCTCTTTTGCTTCGATTCTTTGTAAAAGATCTTTTCGTGTGAAATTTACAATGAACGTATATTTTCTTTACATTTCCGCCCATATACTCGTGCATATCCTGTATAATGACAGAGAGATAAACCAGTAAATTAGTCTTAAGAATGAATACCGTTTTGATAAGGATTATTGATTACATCGTAACTAATTTGCCATACAAATAGCAGGAGTGATTTGGTGAGAAATATTTTTCGAAAAGAAGAAATGGAAACAAATTTATTAGAAAAAAGCAAAGAAGAAACGGTCGTTTTGGAAAACTTGCGACAAACCGATGTAGCGCTGCAGCTGCAAATATCAAAAATAACGAAACAAGATTTGGCCGTTGCCAAGTTATTGAAGCCGATCATTAAAGATAATATCAACCTTATTATCGATGCTTTTTATGATAATCTGGCTCTTTCCTCTAAATTAATGGGAATTATTGAAAATAACAGTTCCATTCACCGTTTAAAACAAACATTGAAAACACATATTATTGAAATGTTTTCAGGAGAAATCAATCAAGGATTTATTGAAAAACGTCGGAGGATTGCCAGCGTACATGTACATATTGGTCTGGAGCCTAAATGGTATATTGCTTCCTTTCAAGAGCTTTTCTTTCAAATATCCAGGCTGTTATCTGATACATATCAGGACAGAGAAAATTTTTTAAATGCTGTCCAAGTCATCAATAAGCTATTGAGTTTTGAACAACAGATTGTTTTAGAAGCGTATGAAGCGGATATTGATGAAACAAGAAATGAGATGGATGAAAAAAACAGAAACCTGATTATTTCCATGCAGGAAACCGCAGAACGGTTAAATGCCTTATCCGCGGAAACAAATCAGTCTGTAGCCAAAATGGTGGAGCAGGCAGAGCGCATTCGTCACATTTCCAAACAAGGAGAAGAAGTGGCTGCGACGACAAGCGCTTCGGCACAGCAGGGAGTGGAACAGACGCAGCGTACAAACGAAGGCATGTCCCATCTGGATAATCATATGACACGTGTTATGGAGAGGCTGGAACAGCTAACCAGCAGTGCAGAGGAAATAAAATCGGTTATTTCCATTGTAGAATCGATAGCAGGACAGACGAATTTATTAGCTTTAAATGCGTCTATTGAAGCAGCCAGAGTCGGAGAACAGGGGAAAGGCTTTGCCGTGGTAGCAGATGAAGTAAGAAAACTTGCCGAGCAATCTCAAAAAGCGGTGGCAGAGGTGAGCAATCTGATTCTGGAGACAAATGAACAGGTTTCAAACAGCCATGAAGCTATCAAAGAAACACAAGAAGAAGTTAAAACAGTGCGTGAACAAACAGCAGGTACAGAAGCTATTTTAAGCCGTGTCTCTGAATCCATGGCACTTATTGCAGAGAACAGCAGCAACATTCAGCAATCCCTGGAAGAAAATCAGCAGAGTATTCATGACATAGAATCTTCCATGCGGGATATTGAGAACTATTCTCTGGAATTTCATACGATAGACAAATAGACGGAACTTACCGCAATTAAAAACATAATGGAATGAGGCGCAGGAAATGAGACAATCCTATTTTTATTTGAAACTGGAGACACATGAACTTCCAATGGCTTATAAAAAGGAGAAACGCCGTGTGCGGGTGCTATTGCCAAAGGATTATGAAGAAGAAAATCGCCATTATCCCGTTGTTTATATGCATGATGGGCAGAATGTATTTTACAGCAGTGAAGCCTTCAGTGGGTGCTCCTGGAAGGTTATTCCTGCCATCAAGCGAAATCCAGATCTTCCCAAGATGATTATTGTGGGAATCGACAATGGAGAACAAGAGCGGATCAACGAATATACACCCTGGAAAATTACAGAAAGCCCGCTGCCCGAAGATATTGAGCTGGGCGGGAGAGGTACGGAATTTGCGGAATTTATAATGAAGGTCGTGAAGCCATTTATTGATGAAAATTATCGGACGAAATCAGATAAATATCATACCGCGATGATTGGCAGTTCCTTAGGCGGCAATATTTCAGCATTTATGGGGATTGAATACAAAAACCAAATTGGCTGCTTAGGGATCTTCTCACTTGCAAATTGGATTACAAACCAAGCGTTTGACCATTATCTAGACAGGGAGACGTTAGATCCGGAACAACGAGTCTATATCCAAGTCGGAACAGAAGAAGGGGACGATACGGACCGGAAATTAATGTATGGAAATATGAAGCAGGCATATATCGATTGTTCCTTGAAGTATTATAAGCAGTTGATCAAAGGACAGGTCCCCATTGAACAAATTGATTTAAATATTTTTTCGGACGAGGAACATAATGAAGTTTACTGGTCCAAACATCTTCCGGAATGTTTGCGTTTTTTAAGCGCCAATTGGTCATGAAAAAGTATGTGTTGCAGATGGAAAGAAGTATTTCGCAGGAGTAGGTGAAAATAGAGCTGGCATTTTCGCCGGCTTTATTGTGTTGGTTTCGTTCTGGCAGATGTTTCTTTTCAAAAGAGAAAGGCGTATATTTTGAATAAATGCCTTGCATTTTTGGTAACTTTCAAAAAATAAGATTGATTTTAATAGAGATAAATGGTATTTTAACAGCAACATAATGATTTTTGCCCAGGTCAGGAAAGGAGTTTTAAGATGAATTATATTCTAATTTCACCATATTATCCTAAAAATTTTCAAAATTTTGCGCATCGTTTGAAAGATGCAGGTGTTTATGTTTTCGGGATTGGGGAAGAACCTTATGAGCAATTGGGTTCGACATTACAAACATCTTTAAGCGAATATTATCGTGTCAAAAGTTTGGAGAATCTGGATGAAGTGAAACGCGCTGTAGCATTTCTATTTTATAAACATGGTCCGATTGACCGGATTGAATCGCATAACGAGTATTGGTTAGAGCTGGATGCACAACTCCGGGAACAATTTCATGTGTATGGGAATAAACCGGCAGATTTGAAAAAGGTGAAATTGAAATCAGAAATGAAAAAACTGTTTCGAAAAGCTGGTGTACCGGTAGTAGAGGGGAGCGTTGTTGAAAATGAACAAGAATTGACGGAGGCTGTAGCACAATTAGGGCTTCCAGTGATTGCAAAACCAGATAATGGTGTGGGTTCTGCCGCAACGTTTAAATTGAGTTCAGAGGAAGATGTACGTCAATTTGAGGCAGAATGGGCGGAAAAAACTGCGTATTTTTTGGAACCTTATATCGAAGGAGGCAAGCTTTGTACCTTTGATGGCTTGACGGATCAGGAAGGGAATATTGTTTTTCAGACAAGCTTCACATATAATGTGCCGACATTGGAGCTTGTTCAAGGCCAGCTGGATTTATTCTATGTTATCCAAAAAGAAATTGAACCTAAGCTGGAAGCTTATGGAAAAGCTATCGTGAAAACGTTTGGTATGAAGGAGCGATTTTTCCATATTGAATTTTTCCAATTGGAAACGGGAGATTATGTCGCGCTGGAATATAATAATCGTCTGGCTGGAGGTTATACGATTGATATGTATAATTACGCTTATTCGACAGACTTATTTGCGCAATATGCAACACTTGTGACTGGAGGGAAGTTTCAGGAGCCGAAAGTGCCTAATCAGTTCTGTATTGGTGTGACACAGCGAGATGCGTACCAATATCAAAATGATACCAAGGCTATTCGTGACCGGTTTGGTGATAAAGTGAAATTTGCTGAGCGTATGCCGGAAGCATTTGCCCATTTGCAGGGAAATCAATTTTACGCGATTAATGCAGAGACAGAAGAAGAAGTGAATCAGATTACCCGTTTTGTACATGAACGAAAAAAATAGAGACAGGAGACGTCTATCATGCATATGGAACAATTAAGCCATTGGAGCGGAGAATTAGGAAGGGAGATGCCGCTAAACAGATATGGACATAGCGGCATGCCGATTGTTGTTTTTCCCTCATCCGGCGGATCGCATTTTGAATACTACGATTTTGGAATGATTGACGCCTGTCAGGAGTTGATAGAAGCAGGTAAAGTACAGTTTTTTGCATTAGCCAGTATAGACGGTGAAAGCTGGCTGCATGAATCCAAGCCGGCGCACGACCGCGCGTTGGCACATGAGGCATATGATCGTTATGTGATTGGAGAAGCCATTCCTTTTATCAAACATCAGACAAATTGGTTTAATCCGATGATGACAACCGGCTGCAGCATGGGGGCTTATCATGCGCTGAATTTTTTCTTGAGACATCCGGATGTTTTTCAGACAACCGTTGCACTCAGCGGCGTGTATGATGCACGTTTCTTTTTTGGGGATTACGGAGATGATCCGCTGGTATATGAAAATTCTCCAAGTGATTATATCTGGAACCAGAATGATGGCTGGTTTATAGACCGTTACCGATCTGCAAATACCATTATCTGTACTGGGCTTGGTGACTGGGAACAGGACGGATTGCCTTCTTTCTACACTTTGAAAAAAGCATTTGCAGAGAAACAGATCCCTGCCTGGTTTGATGAATGGGGCGAAGATGTTTCCCATGACTGGGCCTGGTGGCGGAAGCAGATGCCTTATTATCTGAAAAAACTATTTTCCTGAAAGAGGAACACCAGTATAATTAGAGTACTGGTGTTTTTCAGTGGTGGCAGGGATACGGTTTCTGTTCAGAAAATAGAAAGATAAAGAGGTTAGAAAATGAAGCGAATGACGAAATTAAAGAACAGGATAAAGAGAAGCATGATTGTGATCGCCCTGCTGCTGGCAATACTGTCCATAATGCTGAAAGTGTACTTGGATACCAACATATTTAAATTAAATAAAGAGCAGTTTACCAGTACAAAGCTGGAAGCAAGTTCTGAACTGACGATATTGCAGATAACCGATGTACATAGCCGTTCATTTGGAGAAGGAAATTCAGAAGTACTGGAAAAAGTGAAGGAACTTGAAGCCGATATCATTGTACTGACAGGTGATTTAATTGACCGGAAAACAAAAGATTTAGACATCGCCCTGCATCTGGCCGAAGAATTAGTGGAAATTAATCCGGATACGTATTTTGTGACAGGAAATCATGAGCATGAAAATCCCGGAAAGGATGTATTTTTAACAGAGTTAGAGAATAGAGGCGTGCATCTTCTGCGTAATGAAAGTACGCAGGTAGAAAAAGACGGGCAACTGTTTAATCTGGTCGGTGTGAATGACGTATCAACATCGCATGAATCCATGTCTTTGGCATTTGCTGAGGCAGATCCGCAGAATTATACTATTTTACTTTCTCATGCGCCATCCGTCGTTCAAAAATATCCGGATGTGAAAGCAGATCTCGTATTGAGCGGACATACGCACGGCGGACAAGTGAGAATGCCGTTTATTGGAGCATTGATTGCCCCTGATGAAGGACTATTTCCCGAATTACAAGAAGGCGTATATCCATTAGGAGCTGAGCGTTATTTGTATATTGATAGCGGGCTTGGCACGAGCGGTCTGCCAGTAAGGTTTTTGAATCAGAGTCAGGTAAGCTTGATTACGATTCAGGGGGAAGGATAGGAAAAGCAAGTAGCACCTAGTTGGGAAGAGGGGCTGTTGCTTGTTTTTTGATTAAAAACCTCCCAGTTAAATTCCATCCCTCAAAATGATATAATTCGAATAGAAAGTAGCTAGAGTTTACATAAAGGGAGATTGTTAAAGGAGGATTTTTAATATGGATCATCTGCAAAATACAAAAACATTTAAAAGTGTCGACGAAAGAAGAAATGATTTAATTGAAGCTTATCCGGTTTGGAATAGAGATACGATTGCCTCTCATTTTCAAACAAGTGTGAATGCATATGCAAATCAGGCTTTTATGCATATTGACGGGAAAACTTATACATATCAAGATGTATGGAACCAGGCTGTACAAATCGCAAAAGCTTTTATCTATAGCGGCGTAAAAAGACGGGAGCATGTTGCTGTTCTAATGGATAATGATGCGACTTACCCGTCTTTGATGATTGCGTCATCCATGGTAGGAGCTGTGTTTATTCCTTTGAATTCGATGCTTTCAAAAGAAGAATTAAAATATATTTTAAAACAATCAGATACGAATTATCTTCTTGTACATGACTTCGTTAAGGGGAAAAAACATGCGCAGACTGTATCGGAGTTATTGCAGGAGAAAGATTTTCAAGAGGAGGCTTCGCTGGAAAAAGTCATTTGTATGCAAACAGAAGAAAATACAGCTATTCCCTCTGCTTTTATATCATGGGAAGATTTTTTGCAAGGCGCTGATAAGGTGTCGGAAGCGGAATGGATGAACCGCTGGGAGGCATCCCGCTATGCAGACGAGGTAGCGATTATTATGTATACTTCCGGTTCTACAGGAAGTCCTAAAGGTGTGATGCTTACCCATGATATGCTGCTGCGCTGTGCGTATAGTACGTGCTATAGCCGTGCGATTGAAAAGGGGCGGGTCACATTTGCTCCTTTACCGTTTTATCATTGCTTTGCCATTGTAGAAGCGATACTTGCAATGTCTTTTGTCGGCGGATCATTTATTTCTGCGCTTGGCGCTTCTCCATTAAAATCGTTGGAATTAATGGAAACGTATCATGCGAATGATTATTTATGCGTTCCATCTACCCTTGTTCCGCTATTAAATCATCCGCAAGTGACTGCGTTCGATTTATCTGCTTTATTTGCAATGTGGTGCGGAGCTGCGCCTGCTCCAGTACCAGTGTGGAAAAAGGCGATGGAAACCCTTGGTCTGACAGAAATCGTTACTGGTTATGGACAGACAGAGGTAGCTTCTTCGGGTGTTACAACGGAAATTGGCGATGATTTAGAAACAATAGCAACCCGGGTTGGCCGTCCCAAATTGGCTGGCACGAGCGGACTTACAGAATTCGCGGGGCATGCGACAGAATATAAAACCGTCGATCCGGAAAATGGACAAACATTAGAAAGCGGAAGTATTGGGGAGCTAACAGTTCGCGGACCATCTGTGACAAGAGGCTATTACAATAAACCAGATGAGACAGCGGAAGCTATTGATAAGGATGGCTGGCTGCGTACAGGCGATGTTGGCAGGGTGGATGAAAACGGCTATGTGCAGCTTCTGGGACGCAGTAAAGAAATGTTCAAAGTTTCTGGTGAATTAGTTGCTCCCAGAGAAGTGGAGACAGTCATTTCTGAACATCCCGCTATAGCTCAAGTAGGCGTCATCGGTGTGTCTGATTCCATGACAACGGAAATTGGTGCAGCTTTTATCGAAGTGCATGAAGGTGAATCCGTCACCAGAAAAGACATTGTTCAATGGTGTGCAGATAAATTAGCACGTTTTAAAATTCCAAGATATGTTTGGGTTATACAGTCGTCCGATTGGCCGCTGACCAGTACAGGAAAAATTCAAAAATTCCGTTTACAGGAAATAGCAGAGGAGAAATTAAAACGTTCCAAAGAATAGAAAAAGCAGAAACAGGAGGAAATGCAAATGACACAACAGTGGCATCAGCACCGAATGCGTGTGCAATACAAAGATACAGACCGGATGGGAGTTGTCCATCACGCAAACTATATTACATGGTTTGAGGTAGCACGGACAGAATGGATGAGGTATTTTGACTTGTCTTATCATGCCATGGAGGAGCAAGGTCTGATGTTGCCGGTACTGGATGTGAATGCCGTGTATAAAAGCTCCGCAAGATTTGATGATCTGGTCGTGTTATTTACACGTATCGAAGCATATTCGCCAATCCGGCTCGTATTTGCATATGAAGCAAGAAGGATTACGGAAGCGGATTGGCAGGGAGATGCTACGATAGATGAACCTTATGGGGAATTATTGACAACAGGAAAAACAACACATATGTGGGTGAATGATGCCTGGAAACCTGTCAAGCTTCGTAAGACGCATCCGGAGCTGTATGAGCGATTGCAACAAATCGCTGAATAAATGACATAAGGAGCAGTGGAAAAATGTATGATGTAATTATTATAGGGGCTGGTTCTATGGGGATGGCTGCTGGTTACTACTTAACAGAAGCGGGGCAGAAAGTTGCCCTGATTGATGCTTTTGATCCACCTCATGAATCAGGTTCCCATCATGGAGGGACAAGACTGATTCGCCATGCTTATGGCGAAGGAGGTAATTATGTCCCTCTGGCCTTACATGCACAAAAATTATGGGAAGTGCTGGATGAGAAAACAGAGGAACGCATATTTGCAAAGACAGGTGTACTTAATTTTGGTCCAAAAGGAAATACGTTTTTAGAAACGGTTGAACAATCGGCAAAAGAATATTATCTGCCTCTGGAAGTCATGACTGCAGAAGAGATTAATGCACGCTGGCCGGGATTTCAATTAGATTCGGAATCAATTGGTTATTTTGAAAAAACCTCTGGCGTTGTGTTCAGTGAAAATGCGGTTCGGACATACCGGGCATTAGCAGAAAAAAATGGAGCAGACCTATATACAAACAGCTATGTCCAAGCGATTGAAACAACAACTGATCGTGTAACTGTGAAATTAGAAAATGGTGAAGTCGCAGGGGAAAAGTTACTCATCACTGCTGGGAAAGGGACAAATCAAGTAACAAAGCTGCTTGATATTACATTGCCGCTGACACCGGTACGTAAGACATTTTCCTGGTTTACAGCAGCCGAAGAAGCGAACTACGAAGAAGGGGCGTTTCCCGGCTGGGGCCATATCGGGGAGGAAAGTACATATTATGGCTTCCCGAGTATTGACGGTACAGGTTTGAAAATTGGCAGACATGACAGCGGACAACCTTTAGTTGATCCGGGAGAGTTGGACCCTTTCGGAGCTTATCCGGAAGATGAACAGGAGACGCTGCATTTTGCGCATGAGCATTTTTCGAAGGATATAGAATTAAAAGAAGGCAGGGTATGTACGTATACTAATACCCCTGATGAGGATTTTATTATTGATTACCTGCCGGGACATGCCAATGTTGTGGTTGCTTGCGGCTTCTCCGGTCATGGTTTTAAATTTGCAAGTGGTATTGGTGACTGTTTGGCAAACATATTAATGGAAAAAGAATCGGCTGTCAGTTTGGGAAGTTTTCGATTAAGCCGATTTGATGAATCATTATAAAAAGGAAGGGTGTGGTTGACACATCCTTCTGCAGCATATAGATAAGAAAGATTTAGAATTATAGAATATAATAAGGGTGTGTTTTAGAAGTCCGTTTACACACCAAGTATAGACATAATTGTTTGATTTTTGGTATTATATAGAAACATCTTTTATTTTATAATAAAAAGAAATGCAATGTGGCTTCTGTTGCTTTTTTCTTTTCAGAAATAACTGATTAAATTATCTGAATTTTATAGATGAGAAGCTGAGAACGAATGGATTTTAGGAGGATTTGAAAGTGAAGACGTTAGAAAGAATCAGTACCTTTGCGGGAAATACTTTTGCCTTTTGGGTTATTTTGTTTGCGATTATCAGTTTCCTGTTTCCGGCCGGTTTTACTTGGATTTCGCCGCATGTAGGTATTTTGCTTGGAATTATTATGTTTGGTATGGGGTTAACCCTTACCCCGAAAGATTTTAAAGATGTATTAAAAACACCGAAAAGTGTACTCATTACGGTTCTTGCACAATATATCGTGATGTCGCTCATAGCATATGGTTTAGCTGTTGCTTTTCAATTGCCGTCTGAGATAGCAGTTGGCGTTATTCTGGTAGGATGTTCGCCGGGCGGAACAGCTTCCAACGTTATTACTTACTTAGCAAAAGGAAATACAGCTTTGTCTGTATCAGCAACAACGGTTTCCACTTTATTAGCACCAGTGTTGACACCGGCATTAACCCTTTTATTAGCGAACCAGTGGATGCCCGTTTCCTTCCAAAATATGTTTATGGAAATATTGCAGGTTGTTCTTATTCCGATTATTTTAGGATTTATCATCCGATTATTATTTAATAAACAAGTTGAAAAAAGTATTCCCGTACTTCCGCTTGTTTCGGTCATAGGTATTGTTGCAGTTGCTACGGCAGTTGTTTCTGTAAATAAAGATGCTGTTGCCACGTCGGGTTTACTAATTTTTGGTGTTGTCGTGTTGCATAATTTATTAGGTTTGTTATTTGGTTTTGTTATTGCCAGACTATGTAAATTAAGTTTCCCGGATCAAAAGGCAGTATCTATCGAAGTTGGTATGCAGAACTCGGGCTTGGCTTCTACATTAGCATTAACATTCTTTACTGCTACGCCAATTGCCGCTGTGCCAAGCGTTATTTTCAGTATATGGCACAATATTTCCGGGCCGGTTCTTGCGACTTTTTGGTCAAAATATGATGAGAAAAACGAAAATACGTAAGGCAAAAGTTTTCAGAGAAAAATTGCCTCAAGAAAAAGCCGTCAATACAATTTTTGACGGCTTTTTCTTTAATTTACAGATTGGTTTAATAGTTGTAAGTCTTGTTTGGATAAGCGTTCTCCATAAAAAGTTACTTTTCCTTCTGAAATGGCTCTTTGTTCAATTTGGCCGTCTGTAAACGCATCGTTCGGAATAATGGAAGGGACAGGAGCGGTTATTTGTTTTCCTTCACTGTCATAAAGCAGGTATCCTTCTTTTTCATCCAAAATAAAAGAATGCACTTTCATATTTGGTGTGATAAGCAATGTTAACCTATCGGTATCATTCCAGATCACTTTCACTACCATTTTATTTTTTCGTTTATTTTCAACAAACGCTTTCCACTCCAAAATAGAGATATTATCTTGCATATTGATACAGACCTCCTGTATATGTGATTCATTCGTCTCACTCAAAATGATTGGTAACTTTTTGAGCATATTGCCACAGGAATAGTTTAACAGATACAGTATATTCTTGCTTAAAAAAACTGCTGTGGGGTATATGTGAGTGAAAAAGGAAGGATTCCTGACGATTGTAGCGTTTAAGGAATGTAAACGAAGGGGGAAGCGTTAAAATCAAAGAATTTGGGTTCATTTTCTGAAATATGGGCGAATAAAGAATTTTGAATAAAAACAGATTTTTGGTATAATTCATTTTAAGTACTTTGTTTTTATCCATATCAACCAAAATAACGATTAGGGGGCAAATGAGGATGGGGAGTAAAAAAAGTTATTGGATTTTGATGCTCGTATTCATTTCATTACTTATTTTAGCAGCATGTGGCGACGAGGGTGATGCTTCTGGCGATGATGGAGAAGCAGAAGCAGAGAATGGGGATTATGATTTGAATGACTCATACACCGTTGTAAGTGATAATTCTTTTGTGCCTTTTGAATTTATGGAAGACGGGGAGTTAGTTGGTTTTGATATTGAATTAATTACAGCGATTGCTGAAGAAGCAGGATTTGAAATTGAAGGAGAAATTCAAACAACGAATTTCGATGGAATTATCCCGGGCTTACAAACAGGCCAATTTGAAATTGCGGTAGCTGGCATAAGTATTACAGAAGAAAGAAAAGGAACTGTTGATTTCAGTGATCCTTATTATGAATCAGGTATTACCATTGCTGTCCCGGAGGATAATGAAGATATTAACAGTTTAGAAGACTTGGAAGGGAAAACGGTTGCAACAAGGTTAGGCTCTACAAGTGCTCAATTTTTGGAGGAAAATCTGGAGGATAAGACCATTGATACTTATGAACAACTAGATCAGGTATATATGTCTGTTGAAAATGGAAGTGCGGATGCAGCGGTGTATGACCTGCCTAACGTAGAATACTATATCGCAACAACTGGTGATGGATTAAAGGCCGTAGGGGAAACTTATCAGGCAGAAGACTACGGTATTGCGATTTCTAAAGGAAATGAAGAGTTAGTAGCTGCGATTAATGATGCTCTGGCTACGCTACATGAAAATGGAACATATGATGAGATTTATGACAAATGGTTTGACGCTTCAGAGTAAAAAAAGGGCAGGTACCTCATAGAACGACGAATTAAAATATGAAGTGCAGTTCATTTGGCAGAGATAAAATAAGGAGCTGGCAATCCGTGCACGGCTCTTTATTTTATTGTTAAGAGAGGTGAGGGGATGTTTGATTTTACGCAGATTGTTGATTTTTTACCGCAACTAGGTAAAGGTTTGTATTATACATTATTAATCTCCGTTATTGGCTTATTAATCGGATTTGCTTTAGGAGCTATATTCGGTTTGGGAAGAATTTCCAATAATAAGTTCTTTTTTATTATTGCGTCCATTTATGTGGAAGTTATCCGAGGAACACCGGTACTTGTGCAAGCCATATGGATTTTCTTTGCATTACCTATTATTACCCAATACAATCTGGATTCCATTACAGCCGGTATTGCCGTTATTGCGATAAACTCGGGAGCATATATTGCAGAGATTGTTCGAGGCGCTGTTGATTCGATTGATAAAGGACAGATGGAGGCAGGGCGTTCTTTAGGATTAAATAAACATCAGGCTATGCGATACATTATTTGGCCACAGGCTTTCAAGCGGATGATTCCGCCTCTTGGAAACCAATTCATTATCAGTATTAAAGACACTTCTTTATTATCCGTTATTTTAGTTCCGGAATTAATGTTCCAAGGCAGATATATTGCTTCCAATTATTTTAATGCAGTGGAAATTTATACAACCGTCGCTCTGTTTTACTTAGTTATTAATTTTAGTCTATCCTTATTGCTGCGGTATATTGAAAGAAGGTTGAATTATTAATGATTACTGTGCAGGATCTACACAAAAGCTTTGGAGAGAATGAAGTTTTAAAAGGAATTCATTGTAAAGTAGAAGAAAAAGAAGTCGTGTGTGTCATTGGCCCGAGCGGATCTGGTAAGAGTACATTTCTGCGGTGTCTGAATTTATTAGAGGACATTACAAGCGGCGATGTAATTGTTGATGGCTATCCCATAAAGGATAAGACGACAGATATTAATATGATACGTACCGAAGTAGGAATGGTATTTCAGCAATTTAACCTGTTTCCGCATAAAACAGTAATCCAAAATGTGATGCTTGCACCTCAAAAGGTTCGTAAGCTTTCCGAAAAAAAAGCAAGACAGCGAGGAGAAGCTTTGTTGGAAAAAGTGGGGCTGGCTGAAAAAGCAGATCAGTATCCATCCCAATTATCAGGAGGACAGCAGCAGCGGGTAGCGATAGCGCGGGCGCTTGCTATGGAGCCGAAGATGATGCTCTTTGATGAACCGACCTCTGCACTCGATCCGGAGCTTGTCGGCGAAGTTTTAGAGGTAATGAAGCAGTTAGCCAAAGAAGGAATGACGATGGTTGTTGTGACACATGAAATGGGATTTGCCCGTGAAGTGGCAGATAGGGTACTCTTTATGGATGAGGGCGTTATTATGGAAGAAAATACCCCAGACGTCATCTTCAGTAACCCTGCTTCTGAACGAACAAAAGACTTTTTAAATAAAGTTTTATAGTTACATGCAGTTCAAGTAGAAAGCAGATTGATAATGGTGTTAAGAATCTAATAACCTGCTTTCTATTTATTTTTAAAAAACATATACTGGTATTATGGAAGCGGGTGATTATTGGCAGGAAAGAAGGGTAATAGTTTTGGAAAGATTGTTTCGATGGCTATTATTTTTTGGAGGCGTATTTGTTTTTAGCGGCGGTATTGCGCTGGCAGTGAACATGCAGCATTTAGGCATCCACCCGTGGGATGTGTTAAATGTAGCTATGTTTGACATGGTTGGCTTCACGGTAGGGACTTGGAATATTATTATTTCCTTTCTGTTAATTTGTATTTGTTTCTTTTTAGACCGGAGTTATATTAAAGCAGGCACTTTTCTAAACGCATTATTAGTCGGATTATTTGTTGATTTTTATCACTGGACCGGTTTGCTTCCGACAGCAACAGACACGTGGCTGGATATCCTGTTTATATTGATTGGCATTTGTTTGATGGGTTTTGGCGGAGGCGTGTATAACGCAGCAGGTATTGGGTCTGGACCGCGTGATGGCTTTATGCTCTCGCTTGCAGATAAATTTGGAGCGCCGATCGGCAGAGTAAGGATTATCACGGAGTCCAGCGTGTTGGTGCTGGGATTGCTGATTGGTGGACCCGTTTTTCTATTTACATTTGTTTTTACGGTTATTCAAAGTCCGATATTCCAAGTGACGTATGTAAAGGTTGGAAAAATGGTATTGAAAAAAACGTATAAGCAAAACCAAAATCAAAAGGAACGCAATACACAGGCTTCCTCATAATAACCGATAGAAATGGACCGTTTCACTGAATAACAGATGAAACGGTCCATTTTAATAAAGCTAGATCAGTTGATCAAATAAAGCTGCTATACTTTCTTGATTTCCATCAAAGCCTTGCAGCCATAACCATGTAAAAAAGCCTGTCAAGATAATGAGAAGAATAATTATGATTACAACATAAGACCCTTTCAAATGGTACACCTCTTTTCATTGTTGACAATATCTTTCTAATTGTCTGGCTGACCTTTCCTTATTTAATTGCTGATAACACATCATAATGTTCCGGTTGAATATCCAGTTTATCATCTAAAGTTAATTTTGCAAGCTGTTGACCAAGAAAAGGTCCCATCGTTAATCCAGAGGAGCCGAGCCCGTTTGCCAGCAAAACATTGGTATATCCCGGAAGTTCCCCGATAACTGGCAAGAAACCAGGGGTATATGGACGGAAGCCGACCCGGGTTTCTAATACAGTAGCTTCAGCTAAATCAGGTGCAATCGCAAGTCCCTGATGTAAAATATCAAGAGAAGCGCCTGCGGTAACCCGGTAGTCAAAGTTTGTTTGATCTTCATGTGTAGAGCCGATGACAAAACGATGATCATCCTGTGTGAGTAAATATTTCGCTCCCGGCGGCATGACAACCGGCCAATCGGATGTTTCCAATCCCGGCATTTCCAGATGCATGATTTGTGCACGCTGGAAAGAGACATCGAGCTGGATTCCCAGAGATGCTGCTGTTTCCTTCATCCAGGCACCATTTGCTAAAATAACTTTTTCGGACGCAATGACTTCATTATTGCATAGGACACCTGTGACTCTATCTCCGGTCACTTGCAACGCTGCATCCCCTGATAAAAGTGTAGCGCCATTAGCTTGGGCTGCGTTTTTTAAGGATTGTAATAATTTTCTTCCGTCCACCCGTGCAGCCCCGCTTATAAAAACCGCTTGATAGTCTTTATCCAGCATAGGGAAGCGCTGCTGCGTTTCCTCCGCGTTTAACCGGATGATATCCCCGATTTCCGGAGCATCTTCCCGCCGTTGATACGCTCTTTCTTCCATGCCGTCTAACTTGGCGGTATCCGTATGCAGGCTGAGCGCTCCAACTTGTTCATACCCCGTGTCCTGTTCACCAAGTTTTTCTAACGCTGTTATCAAAGATGGATAGATACGGGCGCCGTTTTTAGCGAGGTGATACCATTTTTTATTGCGGCGCTGAGAAATCCACGGACATATAATGCCGGCAGCGGCATCGGTTGCCTGTCCTTCATCGTTCCGGTCAATCAGAATGACCTCTGCACCTTGCTGCGTAAGATAAAAGGCGGTACTGGCACCTAAGATGCCGCCGCCGATAATAACATAAGGTTTACGCATTTTTATCTTCAGCAATAACCTGATGCATGGTTTTGATTTTACCGAGAAGCTCAGCCTCACGGAAGGATAGCATAATTAATAAATCACCGTGTGTTTCGACACTGCCGAATGGCACTTTAAACGTTACATTGGATTTCCAAAATAGTTCGTTAAACTCATTAATACGCTGCTGCTGAAGTTCCAAATCTCTTAGCAGTTCTTCTAAGCTGGGAGGTTCTTCTTCCCAATCTTGCGGACTTATGCCGGAACTGAAAAAGTCAGCATAGCTTGCCGGAATATTCTCCGACTTAACAGGGTAACGGAATAAGAATTTTTCCATAGTTACGAGCGCGTGGCCCAAATGCCAGCGAATCGTTGTATCAAAATAGTCTGCTTGTACATCGACAACTGCATCATCCAGTTCGGATGCAAATGTAAGCAAAGCAGTACGCGTTAAATTAAATTGTTTTCTAGTCATTTTATTCATCCCTCCAACAAGATTTATTATAATCTAATAATCGTTATTTTTACAGTATTTTGAGTCAGTTGAAACATTTCTATAAGAAATTTTTAAGAAACACGATTTGGACTGGAGCAATCGATAGTAAATATGATAATCTATATATGGAAAGTTTGTCGAGGGAGGAATAAAGAGATGTCAAAAACATTTATTTTCGGACATAAAAGTCCAGATACCGATACGATCAGTTCCGCTTTAGCTTATGCGGATTTAAAAACAAAGCTGGGAGAAGAAGTAAGGCCGGTACGTTTGGGAGAAGTAAATGGGGAAACACAGTACGCCCTGGATCAATTTGGAGTGGAAGCTCCGGCACTTATTCAGGAACTGGAAGATGGCGCCGAGGTGATTTTAGTAGACCATAATGAATTTCAGCAAAGCGCAGATAATATTGAGAATGCTGCTATCCGTGAAGTCATCGATCATCACCGTGTATCCAATTTCCAAACAAAAGAGCCGCTTTATTTCCGTGCGGAACCAGTCGGCTGTACAGCAACTATCTTAAATAAGATGTACAAAGAAAATCATATCGAATTAGATAAAAGTATTGCCGGATTATTATTATCTGCCATTATTTCTGATTCATTATTGTTAAAATCACCAACTTGCACAGAGGAAGATGTAAAAGCTGCGCGTGAATTGGCCGAAAAAGCAGGTGTAGATTTAGAAGCATATGGTTTAGAAATGTTAAAAGCAGGTGCAGATATTAGTGATAAATCTGTAAAAGAATTGATTTCGATGGATGCGAAAGAATTTGCGATGGGTGACGCTAAAGTTGAAATTGCACAAGTCAATGCAGTAGATGTCAGCGAAATTTATCAGCTTCATGACGAATTAGTGAGCGAATTGACAGCAGCAGTAAATGAAAAAGGGTTGGATTTATTCCTGTTTGTTGCTACAGATATTTTAAATAACGATTCCGAAGTATTAGCAGTCGGACCTGCAAAAGCGAATGTAGAAAAAGCATTTAACGTTACGTTAGATGCTAACGACCGTGCGGTATTAAAAGGTGTCGTTTCCCGTAAAAAACAAATTGTAACAGCATTAACAGAGCAATTCTAATATACAATTGTAAAGAAAATCCCTCTGGCTTTATAAGTCAGAGGGATTTTCTTTCTTTAAAGGATAAGAACCACCCCAAAAGACCGGGGGCGCAGGTCTCTACGTTTTTCGACGCACACGATGTGCTAGTGCAGGTGTTGCGACAAGGATGTCGCGTTCTTAGCCTGCAAGGGCGCTCTGCGCTTTTCTTAACAGATATGAATGTTAAACCGGTGATATCAAAAAAAGCTGACCGTAATTGGTCAGCTTTTTTGTTTCTGGTTATTAGCCTTCTTTAACAACGTTAGCAGCTTGTGGTCCGCGGTTGCCTTCTTCGATGTCGAAAGTAACTGTTTGACCTTCTTCTAAAGTTTTGAATCCTTCGCCTTGGATTGCAGAGAAGTGTACGAATACGTCGTCTCCACCTTCTACTTCGATGAAACCGAAGCCTTTTTCAGCGTTAAACCATTTTACAGAACCTGTGTTCATTCTTTTACCTCCACGTGCACTTGTTGCACTGTTTATTACTATTTAGTTCAAAGTTAAATCTCAAGACGAAAGGTCAATCCTTTATTGAATCCCATCCTGTGTTTCGACCGAACCTAAATAATTAACTATATTATAGCATCTACAATGATAAATGCAAACCTTTTTTGAAAAAAAGGTTCTAAATGGGCTTGTTGATCGGTTTTTATTTCTTGGTATGACCTTTGAACGCTTGACAGGTTAGGGTTTTCACCTATTACTAAAAATTAAAAGAAATTAGGTGTCTGCCATATTCGACTTGTACGTTTATCACATATATTAGGTAGAGAGCAGAAAAGGGAGGGAACAGTGATGCAAAGAAAAGGGCCATTTCATCACCAACATCCGAATGAAAAAATGATTGTTCATCCGACAAAACATCAATATGTTCATACGACATCTGAATCAGTTATTCATCATATTCACCCCGTGCACACAACGTATGTAAATCATCCTGTACGAAAACATCCACATCATCAATCCGGTGAAAATCATCCTGTACGAAAACATCCACATCATCAATCCGGTGAAAATCAGGCGTTTATGGGCAGACCACAAGCAGCTCCTCGTCCGCCATTACCCCCTGGTCCGATGAATCCGCCATGGCAGAGGCCGTCCGGACCAGCGCAAGAACGCAGAAATCACCCTATTTTCCCGCAGCGTAGAAGCCCGGGAATGTGGTAAAAGAGTAAAAGGCAGTATGCCCTGCCTTTTACTTCAGCAGGACATGCTTTCAAAACAAAGGTTCTTACGTTAAAATACATATCATATGGTATGGACAGGTATTTGAGAGAAGTATGTGAATTGTAAAATAGGAACTTAAGGAAGGATATAATAGTGAAAATATTACACGTAACAGGTTATAAACCAACAGAATTAGGTATCTTTAAAGAAGATGATTCACGGATTGTTTTTATTAAAGCGGCTTTAGAAAAAAGGTTACGGGCATTTATCGAAGAAGGGATAGAATGGGTGATTATTTCTGGGCAAATGGGAATTGAACTATGGACAGCAGACGTTATCATGGATTTAAAAGAGGAATATGACATACAAATAGGGGTGTTTCCGCCATTTGAAAATCAGGATCAGCGCTGGCCGGATCCCATTAAGGAAAAATATGAAGAATTAATGATGACAGCTGATTTTTTCAAACCGCTCTATAAAGGAGAATACCAGGGAGCGTACCAATTTCGGGCAAAAGATTTATGGCTGATTGATAAAAGTGACGCTGCTTTGCTTCTTGTAGACGATGAAAATCCTGGAAGTGTGAATTATTTTTATCAAGCTACCCAACGGACATCGAAGGAATACCCTATTTTTACGATTACACCGCAAGATTTAGAGGAAACGGTAGAGGAACTGCAAATGCAGGACCCCAATTACTGGGATGAGCCGGATAATTATTGAATGGTACAACCTTCCTGTGTCATAGGATGATATGAAGGAGGGGTGTGCGCTATGTATTATACTTATGGAATGCCTAATTATGGCTACAATATGCCCGATCGTCAAAATAATCAGCAGCAAGGTACCATCACAGTTACTGGTGTCGGAACCGTCATTGTTTCACCAAGTATTGCCCGTATTTCATTGGTTGTTTCGACAATCAATAGTTCACTGGAAGAAGCGCAGACAGAAAACGCAGAACGGATGAATCAGGTTTTAGGGGTTCTGCAGCAAATTGGTATTCCAAGAGAGCAGATTCAAACAACCAGTTTTTCCGTCAGGCCCATTTATAACTATCAGGAGGGCAATCAGATATTACAGGGTTATGAAGTTCGGAATGAAATCACCATTGTTACCGATGATATGGACGGGATTGGGGAAATGATTGACCGTGTCACGGAAAATGGTGTCAATGAAGTCCTGTCGATAGAGTTTTCTGTAGAAAATCCGGAAAACTTTTATTTGGAAGCATTAAGTTTTGCGCTGGCCGATGCCAAAAGAAAGGCGGAAAGTTTGACGGAACAGCTGGGGGCTAATTTAACTCCGGTACCATTAAAAATAAATGAACAAACAACGTCACCAGGTGTCGGCCCGGCGCAAGTTTTCAAAATGGTATCTACCCCGATTGAACCAGGTAATCAATCAGTAGAAGCCAGGTTGGAAGCAGTGTATCAGGTTTAGGGGAACGATAGAATACCGTATGCAATGGGAGATAAAAATAAACGCACGATAAACCGTATCTATATGGTCGTCGTGCGTTTGATATGCATAGGTATGGTATGCATTAATGCAGGTTTTGAATTTTTTTCTCCTGTTGGGCAAACTTACTTAACAGAAAATTGGTCGTTTCCTGTGTCTCGGATAGTTCGACTTTAACACCATCTACTTTCTTATCCAGGTTATCGAAACGCTTGTCCATTCTGTCAAATCGCTGATCCATTTGCTCGAAACGTTTATCGATATCCTCAAACCGCTGATCGATCTTTTCAAAACGTTTATCGATATCCTCGAACCGCTGATCGATCTTTTCAAAACGTTTATCGATATCTTCAAACCATTTCTCCATTCCATCAAACCGTTTGTCCATTTTCTTCGAGTAATCTGAAAGCATGGTAGATATTTGTTTTAGAACCTCTGAATTTTCCATAGTAAAACCTCCCTTAAATGATGGACTGCATGTAACCATAGAATTCCAAATCGTGGCTGCTTATGAAGAATGAACTGATGAAGATAAACGATAGGGAGCCTGTATGAGGAGATATAGATACTTCTTTGATTACATGTGTACAACTATTATATATGATAAAAGGGCCATTTGGAAGCAGAATATATCAAAGAATAAGCTAATATTTTAATTCCCTTTCGTCCGCTTATACAAACGACAAAAAGTAATAGAAAATAAAAATGAAATGCTCCTCGACAAAAAAATTAGAACATCTTTATAAGATTTGCTATACTGGGATGCATAAAAAGAATGGGAGAAATCAATATGACGACTGCACTACTAACCAGAATCAACGAACGGCTTCCGCAATTCTCTAAAACGGAGAAAAAAATTTCTATATACATATTACACCATGCCGAACTCATTCCCAATATGACAACGAAGGAATTGGCGGAAAAGGCAGATGTCAGTGAAGCAAGTGTGATTCGTTTCGCTAAGACCATAGGAGTGGGGAGTTTTAAAACATTTAAACTTTCGTTAGCGCAGGAATTAGCTGTCCAAGAAGACTATATTACCGATTTTTCAATTTTACAGAAAAAGGATTCTCCCTATGAACTGTTTCAAAAAGTGGTTCACGTCAATAAGAATGCTGTGGAGCTGGTTATGGAATCATTGGATCGAAAAGAACTGAATGAAGCAGTGACGGCATTGAAAAATGCCCGGAAGATAGTATTTTATGGCGTGGGAGGTTCCTCGATTGCAGCAATGGATGCCTTATATAAATTTACCAAACTTGGATATCAAGTGGAATTTAATCTGGATTTCCATTATATGCTTTCAAAAATTCCCCATTTTAACGAAGAAGACGTATTTATCGCGATAAGCATGTCTGGAAAGACGAAAGATGTGCTGGATTTGGCACGTTTGTCTCAGAAAAAAGGCGCGAAAGTGATTGCCATCACAAATATGAGTAAATCTCCGCTATATAAAGAAGCGGATATTTGTTTAGCAACACCGTATGTGGAACAGGATTTCCGAATTGGAAGTATCACTTCAAGGATGACGCAGCTGACCATTGTGGATAGTTTATATATCAGTATTTTTAATATTATTGGTGAAAATGTGTTGGATGAATATCAAGAAGCTAGGGAACAAGTAGTAAAATTAAGGAGGTAACTTCTTTTTTTGGTAAAAATGAAATTAAATTTCATGATTTATAAAATTAACATTGACTTTTAATTTCAATAAGAATTAAAATAGAATCATAAGATAGAGGAGGATGATGGAATGCTGGATAAATTAACAACAGAGGCGCAAAATCAACATTCGATGCATTTAGATCAAATGCCTGTGAAGGACATTTTATGCTTGATGAATCAAGAAGATGAACAAGTTTTAACAGCCATTAAGAATCAACTTCCACAGATTGAGAAGGCGGTGCAATATACGATTGCATCATTTAAGGATCAAGGAAGACTTATTTATGTCGGAGCCGGCACCAGCGGAAGGTTAGGTGTTTTAGATGCTGTAGAATGCGTTCCAACATTCGGTACCTCATCAGAAATGGTAAAAGGTATTATTGCGGGCGGAATGAAAGCGCTTTACGAAGCGGCGGAAGGAGCTGAAGATAATCCGAAACTTGGAGCAGCAGATTTAAAAGAGATTCAGCTATCGGAGAAAGATACAGTCATCGGAATTGCAGCAAGCGGGCGTACGCCTTATGTTATTGGCGCATTACAATATGCTGATTCAATAAATGCAAATACGGTGAGTATATCTTGTAATAAAGATGCTGTCATGAGCGAGTACAGTTCGGTGGGGATTGAACTTCAAACAGGGCCGGAAGTATTGACTGGTTCTACCAGGTTAAAATCGGGAACCGCTCAGAAAATCGTCCTGAACATGATTTCTACCACAGCAATGGTCGGAATCGGAAAAGTGTACCAAAATTTTATGGTCGATCTAAAACCGACGAATGAAAAATTAGTGGAAAGATCCAAAAGAAACATCATGGAGATGACCGGTGTCGATTATGAAACAGCAACATCCTATTTTGAAAAATCAAATCACCAAGTGAAAGTTGCGATTGTGATGATTTTATTGCAATGTTCCTGCGAAGTTGCTGAAAACAGGCTTGAAAATGCGAACGGGTTTGTCCGGGATGCGTTAGCGCAATAACAAGGAGGGATGCATAATGAAGAAAGAACGGAGGATGGCCGAGGATATCTTAGCGTATGTTGGCGGAGAGAAGAACATCAAGCGGGTTGCCCATTGTATGACACGTTTGCGTTTGTCTTTAAAGGATGATTCGAAGACAGATTTGCAAGCTTTAAAAAAAGTGGACGGCGTGATGGGTGTTGTGGAGGATGAAACGCTGCAAATCGTAATCGGACCTGGTACGGTAAATAAAGTTGCTGCAGAGATAAGTCAGATTACAGGGTTAGGAATCGGCGAAGAATCCACTGCAGAGGAAGAAGATTTGACGTTTGAAGAAAAGGCAGCACTGGATAAGGAAAAAATGAAAGAAAAGAACCGGACGCCATTTAAAAACTTTTTGCGTAAAATTGGTAATATTTTTATTCCTTTGATTCCTGGACTGGTAGCATCAGGTGTTATTAACGGCGCGGCTAACTTTGCAGTCAACGCAGGAGTGGACGATGAACAGACATGGATGCAAATACTACTCTTGTTTGGCGGCGTTATCTTTGCTTCTTTGGGAATATTAGTAGGATGGAATACCGCCAAAGAATTTGGCGGAACACCAGTGTTAGGTGCGATTGCGGGAATGATTTTATTTAGTCCGCAGCTTGAAAGTATAACGATTTTTGGAGAAGAATTAACTCCTGGAAGAGGCGGTTTATTTGGTGTGATTCTTGCCGCTTGGCTGATGACAGTTGTTGAGAAGAATGTACGCAAAGTAATGTGGAACGCTGTAGATATTATTTTCACGCCATTAATTACCGTACTGGTAGTCGGATTGGTGTCATTATTTGCTATTATGCCGGTAGCAGGCTTATTATCAGATGGTATTACAATAGGTTTGATTGCATTAATTGATACTGGCGGTGTCATTGCAGGTGCCTTGCTTGCTGGATTTTTCTTGCCATTGGTTACAGTTGGTTTGCATCATGGTTTAACACCGATACATCTGGAATTAATCAATTCATTTCAGGAAACAGCATTATTAACGATTCTGGCAATGGGTGGAGCCGGGCAAGTCGGCGCAGCAGTTGCAATTTATATGAAAACAAAAAATACACATTTGAAAAACATTATTAAAGGGGCTGCTCCTGTCGGATTCCTGGGTATCGGGGAACCGTTAATGTATGGGGTAACTTTGCCGCTTGGCAGACCGTTTTTCACAGCTTGTTTAGGAGCTTCCGTTGGAGGTGCATTCCAGGCAGTAATGGGTACAGCTGCTGCAGGAGTCGGTGTGTCCGGTTTATCATTGATACCATTAATTACAAACGGACAGTATATCAGTTATTTCATCGGCCTTGTTATTTCTTATGTGTTTGGTTTCTTGTTCACATATGCATTCGGTTTTAAAGATAGTATGGCAGATGGAATTTAGCGGGGGCTGTTTCAGCCTCCCTTTTTCATATTATAATGGAGGGTATCGCTATGTTAGGAATTTCGATTTATCTGGGAAGTACACCAATAGAAAAACAGCTTCCCTATATTCGCAAAATGAAGGAAAGTGGATTTGATTCCATTTTTACCTCTTTGCATATACCTGAAGATGATCAGACAATATACAAAGAGCAGCTGCAGGCACTTGGGAAAGCAGCGAAAGACTTAGAGATGGAATTGATGGCAGATATTTCGCCAGATTCGTTACAAACCCTGGGAGTCAGCTGGGAAAATGCAGATCAATTACTGGACTGGGGGCTTTCCGGTCTGCGAATGGATTATGGCGTTGATGAACAGACAATGATTGATGTATCACATAAAATGCGAATTGCATTAAATGCTAGTACGTTAAGTGTTCATTCATTAAACCGGATGAAGGAAAAAGGTCTTCATATGGAAGCGGTGGAAGCGTGGCATAATTATTATCCGCGTCCGGAAACAGGTCTGGAAATAATGGATTTTATTGAAAAAAACATAACACTTAAAGCAGCAGGTTTAACTGTTATGGCATTTATCCCCGGAGATAAAAATTTGAGAGGACCGTTATATGAAACATTGCCGACGTTAGAGCAGCACCGTAACTCTCCTCCTTTTACAGCTTTTATAGAAATGGAAAAGCTGGCCGGGCTGGATAAAGTTGTAGTCGGAGATATTGAAATAAGTGATGCCGCACTGGAGCAATTTCAAGTTTATAAGCAGGGAGAGATTTTAATCCGGGCTGTTCCTGATAAATCAGCAGATCCGGATATGATGGGTAATACAGCAGGTGTATGGACCAACAGGGCAGATAACGCAAGGGATTGTGTGCGTGCTGTTGAATCAAGGGGGTATGCATCATTTGGAGCAGCAGTTATTCCTCCTTGTAACAGTATCGAGCGTATTGCCGGTTCGATTACTGTAGATAATGAGAAATACATGCGTTATCAAGGGGAAGTGCAAATAACGTTAAAAAATTTGCCGGCCGATGAAAGAGTAAATGTACTCGGTCAGGTTATTACAGACGATTTACCATTGCTGCATTGGATAAAAGGTAATCAGAAATTCCGGGTGAAATGGTTGTAATGAGGCAGACGAACAAATGCGGTCAACCTGCATGAAATAAGCTGAAATAAAAAATAACTTCCATTTTGTTTTCCCGCTACCCTCTGGAGCTGATGTCGCACGCGTTGTCTGTATAGAAAACAGCAATGCAGGTTGACATTCTTGAAATTCTGACGGAATTCTGAAGATATAGCATATTTATTCACCTCTAAAGAAAAATGTGGAATAATAAAGACAGGCTAAAAGAAAAAGTGGGGATGCTTAATGGATATACATATTGCAAGAATGACACAAAAGTATGCTGTAGAGGCGCTTTGCTGGAAGTATGAAAAACCTTATGATTTTTATAATAATATATTAACAACCAGTGCGATTGTAGAATTGCTTGGCGGCAATTATTATGCCATCGTGGATTCATCATATAAGTTAGTTGGTTTCTTTTGTACCGGCCGCTCAGCCAAAATTCCTGCCGGGGAGAGAAACGCCGCGTATATAGAAGATTGTGTTGATTTAGGCTTAGGTATGAATCCAGCGCTGACAGGTAAGGGAAAGGGAGATATGTTCTTAAAAAGAATCCTGCATTTCATTGAGCAGGAGCATAAGGGAAAGTCAATAAGGCTTACGGTTGCTTCCTTTAACAAACGGGCCATCCGTTTGTATGAAAAAAATGGTTTTATCAAAGAACATCTATTTTATTATAAGGAGATGGAATTTATAACGATGAAACGTCACAACTCATCCATATAGAAAAAACGTACATTTATCATATTCATAGTTATTTGCGCAGGACAAAACCGCTTCTTTTCATAAGATGTATTATGCATTGGAAAGGAGGGAGTCCGAATGAGTCGAGATAACTGTCAATGTAGCCGTTGCCGTAATTCGAACCGGGATGAGGATGTGCGTGTTCATCCAACAAGGCATGAGGTTCGTCATCACAATAGCGTAAGAACAGTTAAAAATATTCACCCAACAGAAATTAAAAATGTGCATCGTACCACTGTTCGTAATGAAAATTATTATCCAGTCAGAGAATCCAATGTGAACGAAACGGTTGTTGAAAATTATGATTGTGGCAGCGATGTAAATGATTCAAGCAACTGCCGCAGAGTTGGCGGTTCGAACAATAATGGTTGCGGAAATAATCATCATCATTCAGATCATTGCAAGGAACGTTCTGAAAAATGTTCATGCAAAAGAAAACGATCTTGCTGCTCAGGCAGAAATCGTAACTGGTTCTTCTAAAGAATGAACATGTTAAGAGTGGGAGAGTATTCCTTTCTCCTGCAAATGAGCATGTAAAAAATCATAACCCTAAAGAAGAAATTTTTCAACAAAGGATAATTTCTTCTTTAGGGTTTTTTATTGTAGTGTAACTGGCTGGGATTGGGGCTGGGGCTTAACTGGCCCCACTAAAACTTTCGCTAGGTAGTTTTAGTGCTTATCACTTGAATCTAATATAAATTTCACGACTTTCGAGCTTTAAAAGTAACTTCTTTTCCATAGGAACAGGGATTGATCGTTTCTTCCAGTAGAAGGTGAAGTGTAAGGATCACCGCTGCGGCGGACCGTTTTGCTTTCCTAGGGGCACGCTCTTCAGCTAACTTTTGCCAAGAAGAGCACTTGGCAAAAGTGGATCTTCAGATGGTGCTGATCCCTCAGGAGTCAAAACGGTCCGCCTCCGCTTGTGGGATGTTCTATACATGAAATAGTTAAACAAATACACGTAGATCAGACAGAACACATTTTTCGTGGTGCATGAAAGCTATTCTCGATATGAACGATTCATGCTTTTATCAATCATTTGAAGCACCAGAATGATGGTTTATCAGGTTAAAACCGTGACTCCTGGGGTTTCGCTTACTCGCCCCATCGAAAAGAGTTGTACGTCGGAAAGCGGAGGGGTTGCCGGAGCGGCAGCTACACACCATCTCCTGTTCAAAAAATAAAAGGATGCTTTAATCAAAAGCAAGCATGATAATAAAGATCATGTTCTTCCTGGAACAGCAACGTTTATATACTTATTCTCATCTGACAACATTGAGCCCTGCGATTACTCGGTCTATTAAAACCGTTGCTGTAATTACTTATCCCATCGAAGGAAATTTCATTTTACGCAAGAACATACGGTATATTTTCAAACAGATTTCTTGCTATGGATGAATGAATATGGTAATAATATTTATTGTGTTTAAAAATGTTGCAATGATATGTGATAAATATAACATGTAAATAGAGTAATACGAGGGGGAATATGAATGAAAATTGCCGCTATGATTGGAAGCAATCGCGCAGAATCTTACAACAAACAGCTTGTAGAATATATGAAGGATCGTTATCAGGAAAATGTGGAAATCGACATTTTACCGATAGAAAAGTTGCCATTTTTTAATCAGGATGAAGAATTAAATCCGCCGGAAATAGTTAAAGAAATCCGTCAGCGTATTAAAGAGAGTGATGCACTTTTATTTGCCACGCCTGAATATAATGGATCGATTTCGGGGATGTTAAAAAATGCAATTGACTGGTTTTCACGAGTAGATTTAGTCATGGTAAATAAACCCGGGATGGTCGTTGGTGCTTCGATGGGAGCGCTTGGTACCGTTAAAGCACAATTGCAGCTCCGCCAAATTTTAAATGCCCGCGGAGTCGGTGTATTAACACTGCCGGGAAATGAAGTATTAATTGGTTCTGTTCAGAACAAAATGGATGAGCAAGGAAATGTAACAGATGAACAAACGATTGATTTTCTGGATTCCGTTGTTCATAACTTTGTCCATTGGTGTGATACAGTATTGAAATAATGTGATGCCGGTGATTTTACAGTCACCGGTTTTGTACGTATTTACGGATTATTATCGTGTTCTATCCTGCAAGAGACGTATGGAAATAGGGGAAATAGGGTAATAAAAAAGTACATATGTTAATTAAATTGAAGGAAGGGTTGAAAATGGATGAGCATCATAAACCATCATTAGAAACAACAAAACGCAGCCGATTGCCCATTCTGGTTGTTTTATTATCGGGAGCCTTTGTTGCTATTTTAAATCAGACATTACTAGGAACAGCACTGCCGCATATTATGTCGGATTTGGATATTGATGCCAATACTGTGCAATGGCTGCAGTCGGCATTTATGCTGGTAAATGGAATTATGATTCCAATTACGGCATTTTTAATTGGAAGATTTACAACACGCACGCTATTTTTAACAGCCATGTCGCTTTTTACTGCTGGTACGATTATATGTGGAATAGCTCCAGAATTTTTCTCTTTGTTATTAGGCCGTGTTCTTCAGGCTGCAGGCGCTGGAATTATGATGCCGCTGATGCAAACAATTTTAATGTTGATTTATCCAAGAGAAAAACGGGGCAGCGCGATGGGAATGTTCGGTTTAGTTATCTCCTTCGCGCCGGCAATCGGACCGACCTTGTCCGGTTATATTGTAGAGAGCTTTCCGTGGAGAACGTTATTTTTTATGGTGTTGCCAATCGCTATTTTAAACATCATTATCGCTTACTTCTTACTTAAAAATGTAACAGAACGAACTTTCCCTGAATTGGATAAGCTATCCATTTTACTTTCTACATTAGGCTTTGGCGGTATCCTTTACGGATTCAGTACTGCTGGAAATGCAGGATGGCTGAGCTATCAGGTCATTGGTTCACTGGTTATCGGCGGAATCATGTTGGCTTGGTTTATTACCAGACAGATGAACTTAAAAACGCCCATTCTGGAATTCAGGGTATTTAAGTATCGTATATTTACCATTACTACCGTTTTAGGTATGGTTACCTTTATGACCATGATTGGAGCAGCGGTTATTTTACCAATGTACATGCAGCAGATGCTGGGATTCAGCGCCTTTCATTCCGGCCTGGCGCTACTTGCAGGCGCTGTTGTACAAGGGTTGATGAACCCTGTGACAGGAAGGCTTTTTGACCGGTACGGAGCAAGATATCTAGCGATGATCGGCCTGGTTCTCATTGTTATTACAACATTCATGTTAAGTACACTGACGCCCGAAACAAGCTTTGTATTTATTGCCACGGTACATGCTTTCAGAATGCTGGGAGTAGCTATGGCAATGATGCCTGTTACCACAGCTGGCCTTAATGTATTACCGGAAAAATATATTGCACATGGGACAGCAGTGAATAATACATTAAGACAGGTTTCAGGCGCAATCGGTACAGCATTGCCGATTACAATCATGTCTACTGCTGCTATTCCTGAGCAGGGCATTGAAGGGATGGTCCACGGTGTCAATATTTCCTTTCTGGTAACCGGAATTATTGCTATTGTTGGGTTCATCATGACTTTCTTTATTCACGACCGGGATCATTAAGTGATTACCATCGAATCGGCTATAAAGTACTCCTTTATCCAAACTAAAAAAAGACCTTAGAGCTCTAAGGTCTTTTTTTTATACACTGAATACTTCTACTTTTTTACTGTCTGTTTTATTATAAGCTCCGTGCATGACAGGTCCTACATATTCGTTTAGCTTCCAGCCATTTGCAATAGCTGCAGCGACAAAGGTTTTTGCTGCTTTGACTGCATCATGCACATTCTCTCCATGAGCTAAATTGGCTGTGATAGCTGCTGCGAACGTACAGCCAGCTCCGTGGTTATATGACGTGTCTACTTTTTCGCTTTCCAACAGGTCAAAGTCGGTTCCATCATAGAATAAATCAACAGCTTTGTCATGATCCAGTTGTTTTCCGCCTTTAATGACAACATTTTTTGCGCCCAGGGCATGGATTTTTTGAGCTGCTTCTTTCATTTGTTCGATTGTTTTCACTGGAGCCATTTGTGCTAATTGGGCTGCTTCAAATAAGTTAGGTGTTACAACCAAAGAACGAGGCAGTAATTCTTCACGCATCGCATCGGTATTTTCTGGCTGAAGAACTTCATCTTCTCCTTTGCATACCATGACTGGGTCCAGCACATATTTATCAATATGGTATTCATCAATTTTTTTGGCACCCAGATTAATAATATCTACAGAGCCTAGCATACCGGATTTCATGGCATCTACGCCGACAGAAAGAATCGTGTTCAATTGTTTTTCCACTACATCTACATCTATTGGTGTAACGTCATGACTCCAGCCTTCCGGATGCATTGTTACAATGGAAGTTAAGGCAGTCATGCCGTAAACATCATGTTCTTGAAACGTTTTTAAATCTGCTGCAATTCCAGCTCCGCCGCTGGAATCAGAACCGGCAAGCGTTAATGCTTTTTTCATTGTCATTGTTTTTCCTCCTTCAACACAACATCGTCTGTTATCTTTACAAACGCTGTGTGCCTGCATCTCTATATAATATCTCTTGTAGTTAGGATAATCCTTTCTGACCTAATTGTAAAGCAATGCAAAACATGAAACCGGATGTCGTTTATTGATTAATAAATGTATTCGTTGCATTTATACGACCCTTGACTTTAGTCGCATGTAATTTATCTCCCTGCAGCCACTTTCTAAAAGAGAATACAAATGGCTGACGGTCACCGCCTAATGCGATCCACGCAGAGAGCTCACTAGGTATATAAAGGGCGGTATGAAGGGTTCCTGCCCAAGCCCCATATTTTTCAGAAAAAATGCCCTGATCAACATCGTTTAACATACGAAATGCTTCGTAAGGAGAATAAATCGCTTGTTGCTTGGCTTCTATTTTCTGAAGCCGCTCCATGGATTCATCGGAACGATATCTGTTTTCTTCTGTCAATGCATCAAAATGATTGGTGCAGCTGCTGCCTTCTCTGACGAAGAAATGACGCGGGGAAACTTCTACAATACGTTTTTTTCCGGAGGGATCTAATAACACATAGCTGAATGTATTTCGATGGGGGATATCCCGCAGTAATTGAATGGCTTCTTCTACAGTAGCACAATTTTCTAAAATGAACCTGCCAATCATATTACAGATAAAGCCGTCACCTGATTTTTTGCGATTGACGAAATTATAACCCATTGTCAGTCCTTTTTCGTTGATACCATCTGTACGGCCGGTAATCTGCATGGACGGACCGGCGCTGGCGTATCCTGTATCAGAAGGAGCATAGAGCACATACCGGCCTTCATAAGAATCCGGTGCATTGTCATAATTCCGGACCAGAAAATCCTTTTTTGTATGAATCGAACAGCCGCTTCGGCCATACTCGTAATAGTATCCGCCAAATTCACGTATCGCATCATTCCACGACATATCTAAACCATCGCTTAATCCTTGTATCTCTTCCCAAATAGCGGGGGAAAAAGTCTGGAATGCGGCTTTTACTTCCGCTTCATCAACCAGAAAGTTTCTCCAGCGTTTGCTCAAGAGTGCTCTCCGGTGTGTGCGTATCGGGGAATTTTTTAGTTTTTCTGCTTGAAACAGCCCGAATTGATAATGACTTCCGCTGAATTGTATAATATCAGTGTGAACAGATTGCATGATTGTTCTCCATTTCTTTCAGATTTGCAATGTTAGTGTATCTTGTTAAAACTGGTTTGAAAAGAAATCCGCTTGATGAAGCAGAGGAGCTGTAAAATGGCAGAAAAGATAAGCTATAATGAATTATATCAAAAATTATTCCATTATTATGGTCCACAAGGATGGTGGCCGGCAGATTCGGATTTTCAGATGTTAATCAGTGCGATTTTAGTACAGCGGACGAACTGGAAAAATGTCGCTTTGGCTTTAGACAACTTAGGGAAAGATGTCACAGCCGGTACGCTCATTCAGATGGGGGAAGAGGAACTTGCTGAGAAAATACGTCCCAGCGGCTTTTACCGGATGAAAGCAAAAAAGGTTAAAGCCTGGCTGAACTGGTTTCAAAAGTATGATTTTCAAATAAATCAGGTGAAGAAAGCAGATCGGGATACGTTGCGTCATGAATTGCTGCAAGTCTACGGTATTGGCGGAGAAACAGCGGATGCGATGATGCTTTATGCTTTTGATAAGCCCGGTTTTATTGCGGATAACTATGCAATGAGGCTATTTCAGCGGCTCGGTTATTCGATTCCGAAGACGTATGATGCTTTTAAAACAGAGGTGGAGGCTTCCGTCCCTTTTGATTTAGACATGCATCAGGAGTTTCACGCATTAATTGTCGAGCATGGAAAACAATATTGTAAGAAGACACCATTATGTGCTACTTGTCCGCTTCATGCTTTTTGCAGAACAGGAAAAGAAAACACAGCACAATCACAGCATGCATGAAAATATTTTTACCATATGAAACAGGGGCAGCATATGACGATTTACTGCCCTTGATGTTCCATCTGGTCTATTTTTTGCTGTAACAGCGTAATTTGTTGCTGCATCTCTATAAGCTGCCGGTTTGTAACAGGTGCATTTTCTTCAAACGCAGTTTCTTCTTCTATATCCTGGTAGTATAAAATAGTCGAGCCGACGACAGCCACGATACTTCCCAGGGTAGCAACTATTTCGCCATAATAAACTAATTTATCTCCGAGAGATTTCTCATCTGTATTTACACTTGATGACGGGCTAAGAAAGAAGTTAGACATCGTATAACACCCCTATACGTCATTGTATTCTTATCTCATGCATTTGGGACAGTAGTGTATAGGTTAATATATGTGTTTTTCTCAAAAACTCTACTATATCATGTTCAAAGAATGTTCATTACATGAAGCTATCATGCGCCGTATGGTAAGCGATGTGAAGGATGCTGTTGTATAATGGAATAGAAAGGATATCGTAATACGCTTTGTCGTTTAAGAAGGTGGTGGTCTGTTGTTAAAGGAATTTATGAAAACTTTTCGTGGCAGGATGATGTGGATGGGGGTTGCCTCTGTTTGTATGGCATTCGCCATTGTAGTTCAGAGCTATTTTGTTGTAACGATTATCCAGGATTTGTTTTTGGATGGTGAAGCATTTTCGTCTATTCTTCCTGCTGTCAGTATTTTAATCGGTATGTTGTTATTACGAACAATGTTTCAATATATTATCAAGGAATCCGGAATCAAAATGGCACAGACGGCAAAAATTTCTATGCGGGAAAAGCTGCTTCAGCATTTTACCAGTCAGCCGGTAACCGAAGCAGATAAAGGGCAATCTGGCCAAAAAACAAGTTTGTTTATGGATACCATAGATGAAATTGACGGATATTTTAGCCAATATCTTCCGCAAGTCATGCAATCTGCTGGTATTGTCTTGATTGTCTGGGCAGTTATTTTCATCTTGAATTGGACAAGCGGGCTGATCATTCTTGTTTCTGCTCCCTTTATCCCCATTTTCATGATGCTGATCGGGGTGAAGACGAAGGATAAATCGAAAGAACAACTGTCACAATTAGCGGCATTTTCAGGAACTTTTCTGGACACCTTGCAAGGTCTTCCGACGGTGAAATTATTTGGTCAATCTGCCGATCAGAGAGAAAAAATCGCGAAAGACAGTACAAATTTTCGGGATGCAACAATGGGGATATTAAAGGTGGCATTTACGAATTCATTAGCTTTGGAATTTATCGCCATGCTGAGTATCGGTCTGATTGCATTAGAAATTGCGATTCGTATGATTATTTTTCAAAATCTCAGCTTTTATACCGGCTTTTTTGTGTTACTGCTTGCTCCGGAGTTGTTTAATCAATTGAAACAGCTTGGATCTGCTTTTCATTCCGGAAGGGCAAGTATGGGTGCTGCCTCGCGCGTGGAAGAAACGCTGGAGGAAGAGACTGCTCCGGTTTCTTGGGGACAGGAACCGCTAGAAGAGCAGAAAATACCGGAATTAGAGCTTGACCGGGCTGTTTTTCATTATGAAGAGGGAGATTTTCAACTGGAGGCGTCTTCCATGCGTGTTTCAGCCTATGAACAGGTGGCGATTATTGGGAAAACCGGTGCAGGGAAATCGACTTTGCTGTATTTACTTGCCGGTTTTCTGCCTGTGAAGGAAGGGGCATTCCTGATTAACGGCGTTCCGCAAGAGAAGATACAAAAAGCAGATTGGTTCGGAAAAATCGGGTATTTGTCTCAACAGCCTTATATTTTTTCTGGAACGGTACGGGAAAATATATTGCTTGGTTCTCAAGAAAAACAAAGTGATGAAACCATACAGGAAGTTGCTGCACAAGCGGGAATCCGGGAATGGATTGCTTCCTTGCCGGAAGGATTGGATACCGCTATTGGAGAAGGCGGCAGAGGCCTGTCCGGTGGGGAGAAACAGCGGGTTGCGATTGCCCGGACCCTGCTGAAAAAGCCGCAGATACTGTTTTTTGATGAGCCGACGACAGGATTGGATATCCAGACGGAGCATATTTTGCAACAATCCTTAGATACTTTAAAAAATAAGGCAACGATAATAACCGTTGCACACCGCCTGCACACCATTCGAAATGCCGATAAGATTTTTCTAATGGATCAAGGGAAAATAGCAGGTGAAGGCACGCATACAGAGCTTTATCACCATAACCTAATGTACCAGCAGATGTTAGACACACAGCAAGGGGGAACGGAATCATGAAGGATCTCAGTCTGGTTATGAAAATGATGCTGAAAGAAAAAAAAGATATATTTCTCTCTATCTTTTTTGGGTTTCTAGCTGGGATTACAGCTGTTTCTTTGTTTGCAGCAAGTGGATATTTAATTTCACAAGCTGCTTTTGCACCGCCGATTTACACGTTAATGGTGCTGGTGGCCAGTGTGAAACTGCTAGGCATTTCATCGGCTGTCAGCAGATACGGAGAACGTTATTTTTCCCATCGCGGCACCTTTACAATTCTGAAAAATATCCGCTTAAAGGTTTATGACCGGATAGAACCGTTAGCAAACAGGATTTTACAAAAATACCGGAGCGGCGATATTTTAGCCCGGGTTGTCGGCGATGTGGAGAGCTTACAGCATTTCTTCTTACGTGTGTTTTATCCGCCGGTTGTGCTGGCAGTTGTGTTTATAGCTACTGTTTTCTTTACCATGTATCTGTCTGTTGGCGTGGCGCTTACGATGATTGCCGGTATGGCGGTTGTACTCCTTGTGTTTCCGTCTGTTTTTTATCTGTTTCAGAGAAAGACAGCGGCATCGATGCGTGAAAGAAGAGGTGCGTTGTCCTCCGCATTCACAGATTATTTATATGGTTTCCGGGAATTGACCATCTTTCAGCAAGCTGAAACTAAAAAACAGCAATTAGATCAAGATATGCATCACTATGAAGCAATGAAAGCGAAAGAAAATCGTCAGCTTGCCATGCGGGAGGCAATGGTTATATTCTTTTCTTTTCTCGTTGCTGTGATTGTCCTTGTGCAGGCAGGTTTTTATGTGGCAGAAGGGAATCTGGCTGGAACACTGTTAGCGGTGATGTTTATGATCGCGATTACGGTGTTTGAAGATACTCCTTCCATGGCAGTGCTTCCTGCTCATTTAGAAGAAAGTAAAGCTTCTTCCAAGCGTCTTATCGAAGTGTGGGATAATGAAACACCTTCCGACACCGCTGAACATGAATTAGAAGCAGATGTACCGATTCAATTTGATTTTAAGGATGTTTCCATTCAATATCCGAATGAAAAAAAAGCAGCTGTACAGCATGCTTCTTTTCAAATTCATCCCGGTGAAAATATCGCTATTGTCGGTCCCAGCGGTTCGGGAAAATCCACGTTGATGCAGGCAATGCTCACCTTTGCGCCCATACAATCTGGACAAATTGATGTGAATGGCAAAGCATTAAGCACCCTTGTTCCTGATAGCCTGTGGAGACAAATGAATGTATCGCTGCAGCATAATCATTTTTTCTATGGCAGCATGTATGAAAATTTACGGTTTGCAAATAACGAAGCAGGGGAAAAAGCTTGTCGAGAAGCGTTGAAAAAAATTCAATTAAGCCATTTTTCGTTAGAGGATCAAGTATTGGAAAAAGGATCGAATTTGTCTGGCGGGGAAAAACAGCGCCTGGCCCTTGCCCGCTTGTTTTTACGTGATGCTTCTGTGTGGCTGCTGGATGAGCCGACCTCCTCCTTAGATGCCATTACAGAGCAGGATATTATGGATGAAATAGAGAAAGCAACCAAATATCAGACGGTGGTGACTATCAGACACCGGTTAACAGGATTAGAAAACATGGACAAAATTATTGTGATGAACCATGGTGAAATTGTTGAACAAGGCACCTACAGGGAATTGATGAAAAATGAGAAAGGATATTTTAAAGCCATGAAAGAGCTGGAAAATCAGCAGTTAGCTTTTTAACAAGTAAAAACCCGCGCATTGCTGTGTTCCTTTAAGCAATGCGCGGGTTGTTTCTATCTGTCCTTCGCTGCAGCAATAAAGGCAAAAATAATTGCTGCAATCAGGATAATAAAAGGAGCGACAAAAATCAAAAATTGATTAAGCATATCATCACTTCTTTCCTTTAATATAGTTTTTATCAAACAGGAACAACTTGAGTAATAAATACAGGGACGGAACAAGCAGTATCATACCTAAGATAAAGGCCACAATCAGCGAGATAGCCATGGCCGGATTGGTAAATCCTTCATGGATGCTGACATGCGGATATAACAAGTATGGATAATGTGCTATTCCGTATCCAAAGAATGCAAAGGCGAATTGTCCGGTCAGAAGCCAAAAAGCAGTTCCATAATTACGGCGTTTCCAAATCAGTACGACCGTAAATATCCATAGAATAAAGGAAATGGCGAACATCCACCATAAACTCAAAAGGCTGTCAAAATGCGATGCATTATGGAAATAGAGTTCCACAATAATTCCTGAAGCGGCAAGAATTAAAGGAACGGACCAGCCTAATGCATATTTGCGCATGAGATCTGTTGCATCCTTATCTCCCGTTTCATTGGCATACCAAGTTAAGAATACGGCGGATATATAGAGTACAGCGATGATACTCAGGACAACAATGGACCAGGTTAACGGACTGAAGAACAAGGCACTGTAATCTAAGACCGGATTGCCATTTTCTATAGAGACAAATCCGCCTTCTGAAATGGTCAGCACAATGGATAAAGAAGCAGGTATAAGCAATCCGGATAAGCCATACATAATGGCATAGCCTTTGTGACCCTGCTTTCCATAAGATTCAAATGCATAATAAGAACCGCGGATAGCTAGTAAAATTAAAGCCAGACTGCCTGGAACCAGCAGAACGGTTCCGAAATAGTATGCCGTCTCTGGAAAGAAACCGACGATCCCGACAAAGAAAAAGACGAAGAATACGTTGGTAACTTCCCACACAGGAGACAGATAACGCTGAATAATTTTAGAAAGAATATGCTGTTTTCCGGTAACGATGCTATAGGCGTTGAAAAAACCTGCTCCATAATCAATCGACCCAACAATAATGTAACCAAATAAGAATAACCAAAGAACGGAGATACCGACAATTTCCATTATCATGATGGATCACCACCTTGCATGCGTTCTAAATCCTTTTCTACCGGGTTTTTTCGGAACATATGTCGTAATACGACAACTGTACCGACCCCGAGGATAAGGTAAAGGAGGGCAAATAACACGAACATCCAGCCTACATAATCACTGGTTGTTGCGCCTTCTTCAATCGTCATCAGTCCTCTTAAAATCCATGGTTGACGGCCCATTTCCGCCATCCACCAGCCCGCTTCAATGGCCAGGAAGGAAAGCGGTCCGCCTGCAACGATAAGCCGGCGATACCAAGGTTTTTCAACAAAAGCCCATTTTCTCCGCATACCAAACCAGTAAAGCAGCGATAAGGCAATCATAAACATGCCGATGGTTACCATCGTGTCAAAGAAATAATGAATAACAAGCGGCGGCTGTTCATCCGCCGGGAATTCTTCCAAACCGGTTACTTCCGAGCTTGGAAATCCATGTGCCAAGATACTCAAAGCATACGGAACATGCAGGGCATATTGCGGTTCATTATTTTCATCTAATGCGCCCCACATCACAAGCGGTGCCTCTGTCGATGTTTCAAAATGCCATTCCGCTGCAGCCAGCTTTTCCGGTTGATGTTCTGCTAAGTATTTCCCAGATAAATCACCTATTAAAGCTGTTGCAACTGCAAAGATTAAACCGACCTTCATGGCCATATGCAGGGATTTTTTGTGGTATTCCTGATTTTTATTCTGCAGCAGCCGGAACGCGGCGATTGCTGCAAACATGAAGGCAATCGTCATATAAGCTGTAGACAGCACGTGAGACACTTTTGTCGGCATCGATACCGTAAACATCGCCAACAGCGGATTGGCATTGACCAATTCTCCGTTTACCAGGTCAAAGCCGGCCGGACTGTTCATAAATGAATTGACGACTGTGATGAAATAAGCCGACATGCCGCCGCCGACAGCTACTGGGATTAATAACAGCAAGTGTTTTTTTGGATTGTCAAAACGATCCCAAGTGTACAAATAAATGCCTAAGAAAATTGCTTCAAAGAAAAAGGCGAATACTTCCATGAACAGCGGAAGAGCAATGATGTTTCCCGCTAATTCCATGAAGCTTGGCCATAACAGAGATAATTGGAGTCCAATAGCTGTCCCTGTTACAACGCCGACAGCAACAGTAACAACAAATCCCTTTGCCCAGCGTCTGGCCATCAACAGGTAGTGCTGATCATTGTTTTTGATGCCGATCCACTGTGCAAGCATAATCATGAGCGGAACTCCGACACCGATTGTGGCGTAAATAATATGAAATGATAATGTCAACAGCGTTAGCATTCTGCTGGCAAATGCCGGATCTTCAAATAAGGTCATAGGTCAGCCTCCTTTATGCGTTTTTAAACTGTCTGTATTTTAACATTCCCTTTGACCAATTAATTAATCCAATGGAATATAAAATTCATTTTGCTGCACCTTGTCTTCTTGACCATATGTCCTTTCAATAAAAGTCAGATTATGATGATAATCGATACATAAAATAGTCGATGCTCTAGTTCCATAATCCGGTGTGTCAATAAAGATAGAAGACAGTGCTTTTTCTAAATCCTTATCAACTCCAGTCTGTGGTAAGTGTTTATCATCAGCCTGTGTTTTATCCTCTAACAAGGACCATAAGTCTTCTGTATGCACGTCTGTATGTGTTTGCAGATAATCGGCCAGGCCGCTCTTTGAACGTTCGACTTTGGGCCAGGCTGTATTCAGTGTGTCATTGCTTAATCCATGTATCCCAGGTTCAATCTGAATAATTTGGTTATACACATTATTATAGTGATACAGTGAATCTTTGTCACCGAAAAGAAGGTTATATCCAGCGTAGTTATGACGATTTTTTGAAAGCTGATGTGAAAAGGCTTCATTGCCATTATTCTGTAACAAAAAATCTACCGGAAGTTCTCCGCGAGAGAATTTCTTAGCGTCTGGGACTGAAGGATCACGAAAATTTGTCACTGCTGCGAATTTTCCCTGCTTTGAAACAGCCAGCCAAGTTCCAGACTGCAGTAAATCTCTTCCGCCCAGAATATCCGGTTTATCTTCCCAAAAAGAAGCAGGCAATGTCGGTCTCTGATAAAATTCATCTCGATTACTAAGTAAAATAAATTTATATTTTGGGTGAGCCTGATAAGCAAAAGTAATTAAACACATTCGATATAGCACCCTCTTTCTGTATAATCACCCCCAAAGATCGGGGGCGCAGTTGTTACGTTTTTAAACGACGCTTTCCGCTTTCCTATCAGAAGTCAAAACGGTCCGCCTCCGCTAGTGAGATGTTCTATGCATGAAGTAGCTGAACAAATAAACATAGATCAGACAGAACCTATTTTTCGTGGTGCATGGTAAAAATGTTCAGCAATTAGTCCTTTCTGCGCATGAAAGCTATTATTTCATCTAATTTCATTAAGATGTTATTTCTTCCATGCGCTGTAGAATCCTATTAGAGCACTGGGCAACCGCGGAGAAGCCCATGAAAAGCGGAGGGCTTGGCCGGAGCGGTTGTTATTAGCAAAAATACAGTATTTTATTCTCCATGGAGTTCGGTGAAAAAACTACGATATTTTCAGTATATATTTGTTGTCTCCAGTATACTTTTCTGATATTTTAGAATCAATATGTATGTTTTTGAAAAGAAGACAGCATTACCGGTTGACAAAGTGAAGATTTCTGATGATAATAAATATCAATCATATTTGAATCGCAGAACGTTATGGAAGGATTAGTAAGTAAGCCATCACAATGTCAGAGATGGAATTGGAGGATGGAAGCAATAGGAAAAATGTTTCTTTATTTGCATCTATCCAAAGCTGTAAGATTCCTCATTGTTGATTTATCGAACCTGCCTTCATCAGTCTTATGCAAACATAAGCGTTTTCCAAACGTTATCTTGGAATAAGTGAAATGCGATTTTGTACATCGTATTTAAGTTGTGGTGGTACCGCGGAAGTAAACTCTTTCGTCCCTTCGTTTTTATCAGGGGATGGAGGAGTTTTTTTATTTTCATCGACATGTTTTTTAGAAAGTGAGAGGTGAAAGAATGATGGCAGCAAAACGTATTGTCGTAAAAATAGGCAGCAGCTCGTTGACCAATACGCAGGGCGAAATTGATAAAGAACAGCTGGAAGATCATGTACACGCGCTGGCACTATTGCATGCGCATAATATGGAAGTGATTTTAGTTTCATCCGGAGCAATAGCTGCCGGCTTTAAACAATTGGGGTATTCTTCCAGACCTGTTACACAAAAAGGAAAACAAGCAGCTGCTGCAGTCGGACAGGGGCTGCTGATTCAGACCTATATGGAAAAATTAAAAGCATACGATATTACGGCTGCCCAAATTCTGTTAACCAGAAGTGATTTCTCCGATCAGGGAAGATATCGAAATGCGTATGCGACAATGGAAGAATTACTGGAGCGGCGCGTTATACCAATTATTAATGAAAATGATACGATTGCGATCGATGAGCTCACATTTGGAGATAATGATATGCTTTCTGCTTTAGTGGGCGGCTTAATTCATGCCGATCACTTAGTGCTGTTAACAGATATCAACGGCATATATGATAAAAATCCGAATAGGCATCCGGATGCTGTACGATATGATCATTTAATGAAACTGAGTGAAGATTTAATTGAACAAACAGAAGCAACAGGGTCCAAGGTAGGCACAGGAGGAATGAAATCGAAATTGTTAGCTGCTAAGATGGCATCTTCTGTAGGAATTCCGGTATTTATCGGACGCGGCCACGGGAAAGAGAAACTGACAGCTATATTAAATGGTCAAGGCGATGGCACTTATATTGACAGTGAACGAAAAGTACATCTGCCTGCGAATAAGCAGTGGATTTCTTTGCATTCCCAGTTAGATGGACGTGTAGTCATTGATGAAGGAGCAGAAAATGCATTAATGCATCATGGCAGCAGTTTGCTTTCCCCCGGTATTACCGCAGTAGAAGGGTATTTCGCCCGTGGAGATGTTGTCGAAGTCTATGGAAATTCCGGTTTATTAGGAAGAGGACAGGTCAAATGTTCCTCTGAAGAATTAGAAGCTGTTATGAAATTGCGTGCATCTACGTATATACAGACTGTACCAACTATTGAAGTCATCCACCGCGACAAATGGGTATCATTTGCGACAATGAAAGGAGAATTATCATGAGTGAAGTCATTGAAAAAGGAAAACTTGCAAAGAAAGCCAGCTATCAAATTGGAATATGCACAACAAAGGAAAAGAATGACGCATTAGCAAAGATTGCGGAAGGATTAAGAAAAAATGAGAAAGCAATTCTTGCTGCTAATCAATTGGATATTCAATCTGGAAAAGAGAAAGGGTTATCTCCATCCATCCTTGACCGGGTGGAATTAACAGAAGAGCGGATTACAGATATTGCGGATGCTATTTTACAGGTGATTGATTTAACAGATCCAATTGGCGAAGTGATGGAAACGATAGAGAAGGATAATGGACTTGAGATTGACAATACACGCGTTCCTATCGGTGTTGTCGGCATGATTTATGAAGCAAGACCGAATGTCACTGTTGATGCAGCAGCACTTGCAGTGAAAACAGGAAATGCGATCATCCTGCGCGGCAGTTCCTCTGCGATTCATTCGAATCTGGCAATTGTCAAAATTATTCATGAAGCGCTAGCAAACAGTGCGGTTGTCCCAGATGCAGTTCAATTAATTGAAGATACCAGCAGAGAGACCGCAAGTGAATTATTCCGGTTAAACGATTATTTAGATGTGCTTATTCCGCGTGGCGGCAAGACACTTATTGACACTGTCGTCAGAGAATCCCGTGTACCAGTGATTGAAACGGGTGCTGGTAATTGTCATGTCTATATAGACGATTCTGCAAAGCCGGACATGGCAAAGGCAATTACGTTAAACGCCAAGTTACAGCGTCCATCTGTCTGCAATGCCATCGAGTCTCTGCTGATTCAATCCGATTGGTTTGATCAATATGGAGAAGAAGTGATCAGTGCTTTGATTGAAAAAGGGGTTACAGTCTATGGCGATACACCAGTAGTGGACAAAGTTCCTCTAGTGCAGGAAGCAGCCAATACAGATTGGGGAACAGAATACCTTGATCTGAAAATCAGCGTAAAAATTGTAGAAGATGTGTATGAAGCAATCGATCATATTAATACGTATGGTACCAAGCATTCTGAAGCCATTATTACGGAAACAGCGGATCATGCATCTATTTTTAAGCAAAAAGTAGATGCAACTACGGTATATCATAATGCTTCCACCCGTTTTACGGATGGTTTTGAGTTTGGTTTTGGCGCGGAAATCGGCATCAGCACACAAAAACTGCATGCAAGAGGCCCAATGGGATTAAAAGCATTAACATCGAATAAATTTATTGTTTCCGGTGACGGACAGATTCGGGAATAGATAAAAATGGATAATGATTTAACAGCTCAGGCTGTCGGGAAACTCTCGACAGCCTGAGCTGTTCATGATAAACCAGCTCTTCAAACAATCTTGCTCAGCTGATAAGTTTTGTTTTGCAAATACTTCAAATAGCGATAAAATATATAGTATACAGAGATGTAGAAAAGAGAGATGTAACATGATAGAGCAAATAACCGATGATATTTACCGCCTTCTGGTCCGCTTTAAAGGGGCAATGGGAGAGGTGAACAGTTATCTTATTAAAGGAGACAATGGCTACACCGTCATTGATACAGGAATCCATGCACCAGAAACGAAAACACTGTGGGAACGTGTGTTGAGCACCTATAAAATAGAAAAGCTTGTCCTGACACATACGCATGAGGATCATATCGGCTTAGCGCGCTGGTTTCAAGAAATATATAATATTCCAGTATATGTATCCCGGCGCGGGTATGAAGAAATGCGTAAAGGCAGCGATGCAAAAGCACGGAAAAATCGGATGAAACGCTTAATAAAAAAGCATGGTGCTCCGCCGATTCCAATAAAAATAAAAGATCAATCTCATATTTTTAAATTTGAACCGGACGGGTTTTTTGATGACAATGATGCAATTACACTCGGCAACCGGTTGTACCAAACGGTATGGACACCAGGCCATGCACCGGATCATTACTGCTTTTATCAGCCGGAATCAGAGATAATGATTATCGGCGATCATGTATTAAATTATCTTTCCCCGGTAATTGGACTGTGGATGGGAGAAGAATATAATCCATTGGAAGATTATCTGGAAGCATTGACTGCATTGAAAGACTATCCGGTTCGATTGGCTTTGCCGGGTCATGGCGATATGATCGAAAATCTGGATGAACGGATAATAGATATATACCGTCGTCATGAGAAGCGGCTGGAGCAATTGTTGGAGCTGATGACAGAAGATGAAATGACTGCTTTTAAATTAACGACGAAAGCATATGGGCCAATGAAAAACGCGGCTTTTGCAAGTCAATTTATGGCCACCCTGACAAGATTGATTTATTTGGAAGAACAGTCAAAAGTGAAAGTGCAGACTACAAAAGGGAAGAACTATTATGGACTTCCCGCAACAGATTTAGAAGCTATTAGGAGCTGATAACCGATGAAGTTTGCAGCAATCGATTTTGAGACAGCCAATGAAAAAAGAAACAGCGCCTGTTCAATTGGCGTCGTTCGTTTTGATGAAAAGGAAATCTTTGATGAATATTATTCCCTGATTAACCCGAAGAGCGATTTTCGCAGCATGAATATTCGCATCCATGGTATTCAAGAGGAAGATGTACAAGATGCACCTACTTTTGAAGATTTATGGCCAAGTTTGCAAGAAAGGCTGGAAGGACATGTCATTGTGGCGCATAATGCCAGCTTTGACATGAGCGTGTTGCGGCAGTCTTTACTAAAATACGATTTAAGGAATCCCGATTTTACCTCTTTATGCACCGTGAAAATATCCCAGCGTGTATGGCCGTATTTAGACAATCACCGTCTGCATACAGTGGCCAATTATCATGATATTCCACTTATTCATCACCATGCCTTGGAAGATGCTAAGACATCGGCGCTTATATTGATGAAAGCACTGGAAGCTCAGCAGGAGGGAGGAGCAGAGTACTTTCTGGAAAGGTGGCTCGCTTCAAAGAGAAATAATCGAAAAACAAATGCTAAACCGAAGTCAGGAAGAGGCCCGACAAAGCTGCATTTATGATAACGGGAGAGACAAATACCTGCATGAAAAATCTAGTTAAACATGGCATTCCAAGTCGAGAGAACAGTATGCAATTGACGCTGTTTTCCTGTAAAAAAAGAAAAAATTAGGCTGTCCATGTGCTTGCCTTTTTTATCAAAAAAGCGTATGATATAAACTACAAGCTACGTTGTTCGTATCCATAAAAGTTTTAACCTCTAAAGTTGGAATAGGGAGTTTTACATCGAAATTAAAATGTCGAGCCGTCATAAAGGAATGGAAGACAGGAAGATTTCTGCGGACACCCACTTTGCGAAGTGGTGGTTAAAAACTTTTTATTGCACGATACGGCAAATGTGGCCTGTGTACATAATAGATTGTCTAAGATCCCGGTAACAATTTCAGTTACCGGGATTTATTGGTTGCATGGGTGTTTATATTAAACCTCATCATGTTGTGAACGGCTGCGGACAGTTTAATTAACGTTGGCTAAAGTCAACGTTTAGTTCTTACTGGACCGGGAATTATAATAGTGTAATGTATTATCTTTTTTGAGAACAGGAAGGAGAAATAGAAATGCCAAGTAGATTTGATGAAAAAACAGTTATTGTTACAGGTGCAGCAAGCGGTATCGGCGAAGCCACTGCTAGAAAATTCGCTGAACAGGGAGCAAAGGTCGTGCTTTCCGATATGTCTGAAACAGGAAAAGCGTTGTCAGATAAGCTCAACCAGCAAGGTCTGGAAACGACTTTTATTGAAGCGGATGTGTCCAAAGAGGAAGACGTACAAAATTTGGTAAATGAAACTGTTGCGAAGTATGGTCAATTGGACGTATTATTTGCGAACGCGGGAATTGGAACCAGCACCCCAATTCATGAATTATCCTTTGAAGAGTGGCAGAAGGTAATTGATGTCAATCTGTCAGGTGTATTTTTAACTAATAAATATGCCATCGAGCAAATGTTAAAACAAGACAATGGCGGTGCGATCGTTAATAATGATTCCATTCATGGTTTTGTCGGAAAAGCAGGCGTTGGCGCCTATGCTGCAGCAAAAGGCGGTGTGAAGCTGCTGACTCAAACAGCCACAGCCGAGTATGCAGCAAAAGGCATACGGGTCAATAATGTGAACCCTGGATACATTGATACACCGTTATTAAAAGACGCTCCGGATGAAATGAGACAAGATCTTGTAAGTCTTCATCCAATCGGCAGACTTGGAGAGCCGGATGAAGTTGCCAATGCGGTGTTGTTTTTAGCAAGTGATGAAGCTTCCTTTATTACAGGTTCAAGTTTACTGGTTGATGGCGGCTATACAAGTGTATAATAGTCATAAAGAAAGTCTCCTGGTAACGGGAGGCTCTTTTTATGATCTCAACTTTTGGACTTTAAAAAGTAACTTTCTTTATTCCATACACCTAAGGATAAAGGGAAAGGTAGAGTTTAAGGCGGCCGCTGCGGCGGACCGTTTTGCTTTCCTAGGGGCACGCTCTTCAGCTAACTTTTGCCAAGAAGAGCGCTTGGCAAAAGTGGATCTTCAGAGGGTGCTGATCCCTCAGGAGTCAAAACGGTCCGCCTCCGCTAGTGGGATGTTCTATGCATGAAATAGCTGAACAAATAAAAGTAGATCAGGAAGAACACATTTATCGTGTTGCATGGTAAAAATGTTCCGCAATCTTTCCTTTCTGTGCATGAAAGTTATTCTCGATATGAATGATTCATGCTGTTATGCAATCATTTGAAGCACCAGAATGATGGTTTATTTAAGCTAAAAAGCGATTATTTCATCTCGCTTTATCAGGATGTTATTTCTTCCAAGCGCTGTAGCATCCTATTAGAGCGCAGGCAAACTACGTAGACTCCAATGGGAACAGGGCGAGCTGAAGATCCACTTGAAAAGCGGTCTTCTTTTCAAGTTAGCTGAAGCCGTCCCCATAGAAAGCGGAGGGCTTGGCCGGAGCGGAAGCTATACACCATATCTTGTTCAAAAAATAAAAGAATGATTGAAATCAAAGCTAGCATGATAATAGAGATCATGTCCATTCTGGAACAGCAAGGTTTATATGCTTATTCTTAAGTGCGTTAGTTGAGTTATGATAAAAAGCACTTCAGAGATCGATGTCTGATTTCGCTAAAATGGAACAATTAAGGACAACCTTTTAAAATATTAAATCGGAATTGTTAGAAAGATTTTAATTTTTTTCTTATGCTTGTTTTTGTGCGTGTACGTGCTATACTATAGGCATTCTTTATTTTTAACCCAATACAAAATGAATATTTTTCATATAATCGCGGGGATATGGCCTGCAAGTTTCTACCAGTTTACCGTAAATAAACTGACTATGGAAAAGTATAAAAAGCATGTATCATGTCTAAAAATAATACACGCTTGCTTGATTATTCGACAAAAATTCCGAAAATCTACTTTTCCATAAAAGGAGATTTTCGGAATTTTTTACATTAGGAGGAATCATTCATGGATTTATTGAAAGAAAAAATTGTAGCAGAGGGAAAAGTCTTATCAGATACCGTACTAAAAGTGGATGCCTTTTTAAATCATCAGATCGACCCTGTATTTATGCAGGAAATCGGCAAAGAATTCGCGAATCGGTTCCGTGATAAAAATATAACTAAAATTCTTACGCTGGAGTCCTCCGGTATTGCCCCTGCAACGATGGCAGGGCTGGAGCTTGACGTTCCAGTTATTTTTGCAAGGAAACGCCAATCATTAACATTAACCAATAATCTGTTAACAGCTGATGTTTATTCCTTTACCAAACAGACCACCAGTAAAATTTCTGTATCCCATGATTTTATTCAAGCGGATGACCGGGTGCTGGTTATCGATGATTTTCTGGCAAACGGACAGGCAGCGCTGGGCTTAATGGATATTGCGGAACAGGCAGAGGCGACTGTTGCCGGAATCGGTATCGTTATTGAAAAAGGTTTTCAAGAAGGTGGACAAGCACTTCGCGATAAAGGGGTGAAGGTGGAATCATTAGCAATTATCGACTCCTTAGAAAACAAGCAAGTGGTTTTTAAAGAGGAGGTCCGCCAGCAATGAAAATGGCAGCATTAGGTTTTCAGCACCTGTTGGCAATGTATGCCGGTGCCATTTTAGTACCGCTCATTGTCGGAGATGCTTTAGGGCTGAATCCAGAACAATTAACCTATTTGGTAGCAATCGATATTTTAATGTGCGGCGTGGCTACGCTGCTGCAGGTGTTAAATAGTAAGTTTATCGGTATTGGTTTGCCGGTTGTTTTAGGGTGTACCTTTACTGCTGTTGCGCCAATGATTGCTATTGGCGGACAGTATGGTATCACGGCCGTTTATGGTGCGATTATCGTATCTGGTTTATTTGTTTTCATCGTGAGCGGCTTTTTTGGAAAACTAGTCCGTTTTTTCCCGCCAGTTGTCACTGGTTCAGTCGTAACAATTATTGGAATTACGTTAATTCCTGTAGCGATTAATAACTTAGGCGGCGGAGAGGGAGCTGCCGATTTTGGCTCCACTGCGAATATTGCGCTTGGTTTTGGAACGTTATTGTTTATCATTTTAATGTATCGATTTACAACAGGTTTTTTAAAATCCATCGCCATATTAATTGGATTAGGTGCAGGGACAATTGCTGCCGCTGTGATGGGAAGAGTAGATTTTTCCGCTGTTGCTGATGCTTCTTATTTCCATATGATTCATCCATTTTATTTTGGAACACCAACTTTTGAATGGTCGGCTATTATTACGATGATTTTGGTTGCGATGGTGTCATTGGTCGAATCGACAGGTGTGTATTTTGCTTTAGGCGATATTACCGACAAGGATTTAAAAGAGAAAGATTTATCCAGAGGATACCGGGCAGAAGGTTTAGCGATTTTTCTCGGAGGGATTTTTAATGCATTTCAATACACGGCTTTTTCTCAAAATGTCGGTTTAATGCAGATGACAGGCGTGAAAAAAAGAAGCGTGATTGTTATTACCGGAAGTATGCTGGTAGTATTAGGATTCGTTCCTAAAATTGCTGCGATAACAACCATTATTCCAACCTCTGTCTTGGGCGGGGCCATGTTAGCCATGTTTGGAATGGTCGTTGCACAAGGTATAAAAATGCTTAGTACGGTCATATCAGAGTCCTCTGAGAATTCGATGATTATTGCATGTTCTATTGGCATGGGCCTGGGCGTTACCGTTGTACCAGAGTTATTTGCAGTACTTCCGAATTCCCTGCAAATTTTAACCAGCAACGGTATTGTGGCAGGAAGTGTTACGGCGATTGTGTTAAATATTATTTTTAACATGACCCCAAGGCGTAAAAAGGAAAAACAAACTGCTGGAACAGGTGAACTGGCAAAAGAAGCATTATAATGAATTCAAACTGTCACTCAGGTGGCAGTTTTTTCTTTGATTTCATAGATTACTGGAATTCAGGCTTATAGTAAGCTAAAATCAAAGTATATATTCATGCAAATGGAAGGAGGAACTCAAGATATGACAGATTTATCAACCAGTACACTTCTTATTTATGGCTTTGTTATGTCAGCTGCACTGCTCATTGGCATCATTCAGTGGGTCAGAAGAAGATATGAAGCATTAGCTGTGACCGCTATTATTTTATCTCTTTTATTACCTCTTGTGAGTTTTTTATATAGTATTAACCGTCCGGAAGGGATGGACGAAATAGCTTATATATGGCAGCAGGCCAGAGGAAGAAGCGGAATGGGTGTGTTTCTTTTATTAGGGCATCTGTATATCCTTTTCTGGTGTCTGTTTGGTCCGGAATTTAAACGCTTATTTGCGTTTCTTGTTCCCAAAATAAAACGTATGATTCAATGGTTTAAAAACCGTAAACAAAAACGAAATAATAACAACATGAAAGAGGAGATGTAAATGTTAACAGAAAAAGAGAAAATGCAGGCAGGAGAAATATATAATCCGGAAGATAACGGATTAGTAAAAGATCGGCTGCATGTCCGGAAAATGATACGGTATTATAATGGATTGACAGAGGACGATACAGTCAGACGCACCAACTGTCTAAAAGAGATATTTGGATCCACAGGAGAGTCCCTGTTTATTGAGCCTGATTTTCATTGTGATTATGGCTATAATATCCATGTTGGAGAACATTTTTATGCAAATTTTAATTGTGTCATGTTAGATATTTGTCCGATACGAATCGGTGATAATTGCATGCTGGCACCGGGGGTACATATTTATACAGCAACACATCCGATCCATCCGGCAGAACGTAATGCTGGAAAAGAATACGGGAAACCGGTGACCATCGGTAACAATGTCTGGATTGGCGGCGGCGCCATCATTAATCCCGGCGTAACCATTGGGGATAATGCCGTGATTGCGTCTGGATCTGTCGTGACAAAAGATGTACCTGCAAATGTTATTTATGGAGGAAATCCGGCTGCGTTTATTAAAACGATAGAACTGTAGGATAGCATGTACCAGGGAGGGAAGATATGGATAAACTGCAATCCTTCGCGCCGATTATTGGTGCAAAACCTAAAGTATTGATTCTCGGATCCATGCCGAGTAAAAAATCATTGGAAGAGCAAGAATACTACGGAAATCCCCGTAATCATTTCTGGCCAATGATGTATCGTATTCTGAATGAAAAAGCAGCTGTAACGTATTCTGAAAAAATAGAGATTATCCAAAAGCATCAGCTGGCTTTATGGGATACAATCGGATATTGCTTCCGGCAGGGAAGTCTTGATATGCACATTGAAGAAGAAGAACCAAATGATATTGCCGGACTGTTAAAAGAATATCCATCAATTCAGCTGATTGCTTGTAATGGAACTAAGGCCTATCACAGTTTTAAAAAGTATATCACTCCCATGCTGGAACAGGAAATAGATGTTCTCAAACTTCCTTCCACCAGTCCCATTCCTGGGAAATATAATAAATCATTTGAAGAAAAGATAGAAGTTTGGCGTGTGATTGAAACCTATTTAGATGAAACGAAATCGTAAGTAAAAAGCTTATCGAAGCCGTTTACAGTGTAATGAAGGGCGGACTGGTATTGCATGATGAGGTAACTGCTAAGGTTATGCCGAAATTATTAAAGCAATCTAAAACACAAGTGCTACAGCCGAAATTGACCTTGATATTGACCTGACTGAGAGAAAGAGAGATTGCCAAATGAGTTGGCCAGGGCAAAACAAATGAAGAAATTGCTGCAGAATTGTATTTGTTCATTGGGATAGTAAAAAACCATATTTCTGTTATTTTATAAAAGATAGAATGACATGAACGGATACAGCTTGCGATATTTGCCGTAACGCATGATATAACGTAAAAGATATTGGAGCATGTAATCTGTAATATACACTTCCAAGAAAGTTCGGAAGGCGAATGTCAAGAAATTGTACGAATTCCCTGCTGAAGTTAGCCGTTACATAATTTAAGATGGAGATAACCTAAAAAAAGTTTGGTGAAGAAGATATGATTGCAATATTTTTAGATGAATTTCATTTTTCAACGTTATGGAATGGTGGAATCTTTTTATTTTGTGCATTTATCATAGTTGGTTATTTTTTTATGATTCCATCCCGCGGCAAGAGCGGTATGTTACACCCTATTTCTTTCCTCCTTGGCATGGTGGTTCTCTTTTTGGCTGCAGGCAGTCCGTTAAATATTATTGGCAGATTAACGCTGCAGGCACATATGTATCAAATTGTGGGTTTATTATTTATTGCAGCGCCTCTGCTGGTGATTGGATGGCGGCCAAAATCCTGGATCAGCCAAAAAATCAGCTGGATACAAAAGACGCTGGCTTTTCTCCGGAAACCGGCAACAGCGATTGTTTTGTTAACCATCTTTTTTTACGGGTACCATACCCCGTTTATGTTTGATATTGCCCGTATCGAGTTATATTGGAATCATTTCTTTATGCTGGGTCTGTTTATGGCTGCAATGAATTTCTGGTCTGCTTTTTTCTATTATTGGCTGGAAAACCGAGTTCGATGGTACGCCATGGCTATTCAAATATCTGCCTTTTTGCCGTACTGTTTTTATGGCCTTTTGTCGAGCACCGGGATTTACCAGACTTACAATGACCCTGCTGTTTTTTTGGAATCTTTAAGGGTTTGCATTCCGGTTGATTTACAGATGCCGGATGAGTTTTATACCGGCTTCCTGCCTTTTGATCCGGTCTATGAACAGCAGATGGGGATTTTAATTTTCCTTTTCAGTATTGCGCTGATATCCGTGATTACACTGGTCTGGTCACAAAGACAGTTAAAAAATAAGATAAAATGATAGATATTAAACAGCAGAGCTTCAAAGGCAGTTCTGCTGTTTTTGTGTGTCAGAAGCAAACCACAGATACTCCTAAGTGGTTTGCAGGCTAAAACCGTGACTCCTTGGGCTGGGGCTGAAGCCGTCCCCATAGAAAGCGGAGGGTTTGGCCGGAGCGGAAGCTATACACAATGTTCATACCGGAACAGCTAGGTTTACATGCTTACTTTTAGGTGCGTTAGTTAAGTTAACCGTTTAATAGCGCAGTTTTTTTCGCGGTGGTTGCTGCTCTTAAAATTTAAAATATCTCAAACTACCAGGCAACTTCCCATAACTTGGATGATACGCAGAAGTTTTTTTCTTGTATAATGGATAAAGAGATTGTTAGACAGAAAAGAGGGTCAAAAGGTGAGGAAAAAGAAAAAATGGATTTGGATTATTTCCGGAGTAGTCCTTCTACTCCTTATTATAAACTTTGCAGCAGCGATTTTCTTTTATAATCTCGCTATTGAACGTAATGTAAAAGACTTTTTAAATGATAATGATGACCTGGAAGTAGAAGCAGAAACCATGGACGTATTATTAGACGGCGATTGGCGGGATTGGTCGGATGAACAGCCGTTTGAAACATGGCATCAGGCTTCTTATGACGGGCTTGATTTACAGGGATATTATCTGGAGGCGGAACAGCCTACCAATAAAGTGGTTATCTTCGCTCATGGTTATCTGGGCAGAGGGGAAGATATGTCTTTATATGGACAGCATTACTATGAAGACTTAGGATATAATATATTTACGGCAGACATGCGCGGACACGGTGAAAGCAAGGGAGATTATATTGGTTTTGGCTGGCATGACCGTATTGATTTAATCCATTGGATTGATGAAATTATCGAACATGTTGGTGATGATGCTGAAATCGTGTTACATGGGGTTTCCATGGGAGGATCCTCTGTTTTAATGGCGAGTGGAGAAGAACTCCCGCCAAATGTAAAAGCAGTTGTGGCAGATGCATCCTATACAGATGTGAATGATCTGTTCTCTTATCAAATTGACCGGATGTTCCATTTGCCTTCTTTTCCGTTTATTCCGTCTACGAGTCTGGTAACGCAGATTCGTGCCGGCTATGGGCTGAAGGAAGCCTCTGCTTTAGATCAAGTTGCAAAAGCAGACGTACCCATATTATATATTCATGGAAAAGAGGATGTCTTTGTACCGACTGAGATGACAGAGGAACTCTATGAAAATACCAACAGCGAAAAAGAACTGTTGCTTGTGGACGAAGCGAGCCATGGAGAATCCTTTGTGAAAGACGAAGAACTGTATAAAGAGACGCTGGATAGCTTTCTGGAGCGTTTCATAAAGTAAACACCATGCATAATTGGAAACCTGCTGCAAAAAGTGCATATATAAAAAAGGCGTTGATTCGTTAGCTGTATAAAGCGAATCAACGCCTTTTTTAATACACTTATCATACGAAAGAATAGATAATTTGAAGAAATTTAATTAATATTTATAAATTCCCTTGCATAAACATACATAAAAATTTATAATAATGAATAATTCATTTTTCAGATAAGGGAGAGAGTGTTTTGAAGAAAGCAGCAATTATTGGCGGAACAGGATACGGGGCGATTGAACTTATCCGGCTTCTCCAAGCACATAAAGAAATAGAGATTACGAAAATTATATCCCAATCACAGGCAGGAGAGGATTTAGCAGCAACGTATCCGCACCTGACCGGTATAGTTACGACAGAAATGGAATCTTTAGATACAGAAGTGTTAGAAAAAGAGATTGATATTTTATTCCTGGCAACCCCGGCGGGTGTGGCTAAAAATATCATTCCTTCCTTTCAAGGTACTTCTGTCCAGTGCATCGATTTGTCCGGTGATTTTCGGCTTTCCCCGGAAGAATATAGCGAATGGTACGGGAAAGAGCCTGCTGATGCCGCTGTTTTAGAAAAGGCCGTGTTTGGACTCAGTGATATTTTTACTGAAGAAGTCAAAGCAGCATCTATTATTTCCAATCCAGGCTGCTTTCCGACTGCAGCTTTATCTGCATTAGTTCCGCTTATCGACGGTGATAAAATCCATACAGAAGGTATTCGGATTGATGCAAAGACAGGCATCTCCGGAGCTGGGAAAGGGTTAAGTGAAAAAGCCCATTTCTCTTCAGCAAATGAAAATGTGGTTCCTTATAAAATTGGAAAGCATCAGCATATTCCTGAAATAGAGCGCTATGCTTCCAGGTTCACGAATGAAGACGTGAAAGTATCTTTTACAACACACCTCATTCCAATGACCAGAGGTTTACTGTGTACGATATATGCAGATATGAAACAGGAAGAAACAACGGCGTCTATTTTGGAACATTTACAGCATTATTACCGGGAAAAACCTTTTGTCCGTATTTTACCAGAAGGGCAATTTCCGGCAACAAAAGGGGTAACAGGCAGTAATTACTGTGATATTGGCGCATATGTAGATGAACGGACTAACAGTATTGTGATTGCTGCAGCGATTGATAATTTAGTAAAAGGAGCAGCTGGTCAGGCAATTCATAATGCCAATCTGATGAACGGCTGGGAAGAAACAATGGGATTGGAATTTATTCCGGTATTTCCATAATAAGAGGAGGAAAACACATGGAACACACATTATCGAAGTCATTTAAAATAGTGGAAAATGCACATATTGATCAGCCAAAAGGGTTTACAGCAGGTGGTATACACGCCGGTCTGCGTAAATCCAAGCTTGACTTCGGCTGGATTTATTCCGAAGTTCCGGCAAATGCAGCGGGTATTTATACGATGAATACATTCCAAGCTGCTCCGCTTGAAATTACTAAAGAAGCATTACAAGCTTCCGATCAGCTTCAAGCAGTGGTGGTGAATTCAGCAAATGCAAACTCATATACCGGAGAACAAGGTTACCAGGATGCAGTGCAAATGCAGCAGTTGACTGCGGGGAAAATAGGAGTTGACCCTTCCTTGGTAGCAGTTGCTTCGACCGGTGTGATTGGCGAGATGATGCCGATGCATTTGATTAAACAAGCAATCGCACGGATTGGTGAAAGTGAAGCAGCCGATGATTTCGAACATGCGATTTTAACTACGGATACCAAAACAAAACATATTGCAGTGGAAGTGGAAGTAGACGGAAAAACTGTCACCATCGCCGGTGCTGCGAAGGGATCAGGAATGATTCATCCCAATATGGCAACGATGCTATCCTTCATGACAACGGACGCGAAAGTCGATACTGCCAGCCTGCAGCAAGGGTTAAAACAAACTGCCAATCAGTCATTTAACCGTATTACTGTAGATGGCGATTGCAGTACTAATGATATGGTGCTTGTATTAGCCAATGGCATGCAACAAAATGAAACGTTATATCCTGAGCATCCCGAATGGGAACAATTTATGCAAGCATGGCAATTTGTCAGCCGCGAACTTGCAAAAATGATTGCCAAGGATGGCGAAGGAGCGACCAAATTGGTTGAAGTAGAAGTGGAAGGAGCTGCCTCGGAACAGGATGCAGCCGGGCTGGCCAAAGCGGTGATCGGTTCCAGTTTGGTGAAAACAGCTATTTATGGAGAAGATGCCAATTGGGGAAGAATTATCAGTGCACTAGGAACGTGCGGTATTCCTTTTGATAAAAACGGCTTATCCCTATCTATCGGATCGGAACAGATTATCCAAGAAGGACAATTACTTTCCTTCCATGAACCGAATTGTGTAGAAGAACTGGTCAAAGATACAGTCCACATTTTTATCAGCCTGAAAGAAGGTTCGGAAAAAGCAACGGTATGGGGTTGTGATTTAACCTATGATTATGTACAAATCAATGCATCCTATCGAACGTGAGGTGTTCTTATGACGAAAGTAGTGTTCAAGGTAGGCGGAAGTATTTTGAAGGAACTCCCGAAATCCTTTTATGAGCTGCTGATTGACTTGAAAGAAAAAAAGATTTGTGAGCCTGTGATTGTGCACGGCGGCGGACCGGAAATTAATCAGGCACTGGAACAGATGAACATTGAAAGTACCTTTGTCGATGGATTGCGTGTTACCACAGAAGAAGTGTTAGAAGTTGCACAAATGGTGATGAGCGGAACCATTAACAAGCGTATTGTCAGCCTATTTCAAAAACAAAATGGGAAAGCGATCGGATTAAGCGGGGTGGACGGTAACCTGCTGCAGGCCAAACCGATTCTAAACGGGAAGTTGGGCTTTGTCGGAGAGGTTACTGAAGTGGAAACATCCTGGATCGATATGATTTTGAATGCAGGCGGTATCCCGGTGATTTCGCCGATAGCTTCCGGTGAAGGGGATACCCGCTTAAATATAAATGGCGATACAGCTGCTGGAGCTGTAGCCGAAGCGTTGGGATGCAGGCTCGTTCTTATCAGTGATATTCCCGGTGTGATGGAAACAGTTAATCAAAAAGAAATCCTCCATCATCATTTGACGAGAACGGATGCCGAAGCATTGATTGATTCCGGCGTTATTTATGGCGGTATGATACCGAAAGTACGCTCTGCATTGGCAAGTTTACAAGGTGGTGTAGAGGAATCCGTTATTTTAAACGGTTTGGAGCCCGATGATATATTGAAATATTTAAATGGCGAAAAAGTAGGAACTATTTTAAAGGAAAAGGAGTTTGAGCATGTCTGATTTGAATACTGCAACGACATCATCAGCATTAATGAAAACCTATCAGCGTCTGCCGCTTACCATTTTAAAAGGAAAAGGAAGTTATGTATGGGATGATCAGGACGTAAAATATCTCGACTATACAGCGGGAATTGCAACATGCAGTTTGGGGCATGTACCAGACCAAGTACAGGCAAAATTAAAAGAACAATTGGATGATTTATGGCATGTTTCTAATTTATATCAGATTCCGCAGCAGGAAGCATTGGCTGAAAAGATTGTTTCTGTAAGCTGCTTTGACCAGGCATTTTTCTGTAATAGCGGAGCAGAAGCAAATGAAGCAGCTATTAAATTAGCAAAAAAATATGCTAAGGATCATCAAAAGCCGGAAAGAACGGAAATTGTTACTTTTTCCAATTCGTTTCACGGAAGAACAGGTTCAACCATGGCTGCGACAGCACAAACAAAAATTCATAACGGTTTTACGCCAATAACTCCCGGTTTCACCTATCTGCCTTTTAATCAGATGGAAGCTATTGAACAGATAGATACGGAAAAAACAGCAGGCGTATTATTGGAACTTGTGCAGGGAGAAGGGGGCGTTCACCCGGCAGACGCGGCGTGGGTCCAAGCGCTCGATACTTATTGCAAGGAAGCGGATATTTTGTTGATGGTCGATGAGATTCAGACAGGAATGGGCAGAACGGGGACCCTCTTTGCCTACGAGCAATATGATATCGAACCAGATGCGATAACACTGGCTAAAGGGTTGGGTTCCGGCTTTCCGATTGGGGCGTTAGCAGCAAAAAATAAAGCTGCAGACAGTTTTTCACCAGGTACCCACGGCAGCACCTTTGGCGGAAATCCGCTGGCAGCAACAGCTGGACTCGCTACATTGGATCAAATAGCAGATACAGCCTTTTTACAAGATGTGCAAGAAAAAAGCATTCTGCTGACAGAAGCATTAAATGAGCTGGTTGAGAACAATACGCTTGTGAAAGAAGTAAGAGGAAAAGGATTCCTCATCGGGCTGGAAGTAACCAATAAAGCAGGCACCTGGGTTGAGAAACTAAGAGAAAAGCAGATTCTTGTGTTAACAGCAGGAGACCATGTCGTGCGTATCTTGCCTCCATTAACTACAGATAAAGAGGAGTTATTCACTTTTATCGGTGTGCTAACGGCTATTGCAGCAGAATTATAAAAGAAGGGAGAATAGTGTATGCCATTACATCCGGGGATTAAAAAAGTGCTTGTGATCGGTTCGGGACCGATTGTTATCGGGCAGGCGGCAGAGTTTGATTATGCGGGGACACAAGCTTGCCTTGCTTTAAAAGAAGAAGGGTTAGAAGTCGTGCTCATTAATAATAACCCTGCCACGATTATGACAGATGAAACGATTGCTGATCAGGTTTATTTAGAACCATTAGAAGTAGAGGCGCTCGAAAAAATCATTGAGCAGGAAAAGCCGGATGGTTTAATTGGAACATTAGGCGGACAAACAGGGTTAAATCTATCTCTGGAACTCCATGATAAAGGTATTCTAAAAAAACATGGTGTATCCTTACTCGGCACCTCCATTGCTTCAATCCAAAAGGGAGAAGACAGAGAGAAATTCAGAGATTTAATGATTTCCATTCAGGAACCGATTTCTGAATCGCAAATCGTGACAGGTATAGAGGAAGGGTTGCAGTTTACGGAGCACATTGGTTATCCTGTTATTCTGCGTCCTGCTTATACATTAGGCGGAGAAGGCGGCGGATTTGCGAAAAATGAAGAAGAATTCCGTGAATTGTTGGCACAAGGCCTGCATTTAAGTCCAATCACACAGGTGCTGGTAGAACGCAGTATCAAGGGCTGGAAAGAAATTGAATACGAAGTCATGCGTGATGAAAATGATGCTTGTCAAATCATTTGTGACATGGAAAATGTAGACCCCGTTGGTGTGCATACAGGTGATTCGATTGTGGTTGCCCCAACACAGACATTAACAGCGGAGCAAAGCCAAATATTACGTGAGGCATCCATAAAAATTATTCGTGCCCTGGAAGTGGTTGGTGGCTGCAATATTCAGTTTGCCTTACATCCGGAAACGAATGAATATTGTATTATCGAGGTTAATCCTCGTGTCAGCCGTTCGTCTGCTTTGGCTTCCAAAGCAACAGGCTATCCAATTGCTAGAGTGGCAGCAAAATGTGCAGTAGGTTATCAGCTGGATGAATTAGTCGATCCTGTCAGCGGAGCAACCTACCTTCATTTCACCCCTGACTTGGATTACACTGTTGTAAAAATTCCGCGTTTTCCGTTTGATAAGTTTTCCGAAGCAGACCGTACCCTCGGCACCCAGATGAAAGCAACTGGGGAGGTTATGTCGTTAGAGAAAACGTTCGAAGGTGCATTAAATAAAGCGGTTCGTTCCTTGGAAATGCATGTTCAATCTTTGCTTTGGCCAACCTTTGCAGAAAAATCGGATGAAGCGCTAATGACGTTGTTGACAGAACCGAATGATTTACGTCTCTTTGCTATTGGAGAAGCTTTCTGGCGTCAATATACCGTTACTGAAATAGCGGAACGGACGCTGATTCAACCTTATTTTTTGGAAAAGATAGCGGCGATTATTCAATTGGAAAAAGAAATGGCAGCAACCGGCTGGGAGAATATCACAGAAGAAAAGATTTTACGGGCAAAGCAATATAATATCAGTGATGTCCAGTTAGCTAAACTTCTCGATATCGAACCGGCCGCTCTTCGTCTATTTTATCAAGAGCATGGGCTAGCGCCTCAATATCGTTTTGTGGATACTTGCCCTGGTACTTCAGGTGAAAATTCAACCTATTTTTATTCTACCTGGTCAGGCGGCAATCAAGTACATCCGGTATCGAATAAGAAGAAGGCACTGGTAATCGGTTCTGGCCCGATCCGTATCGGACAGGGGATAGAATTTGACTACTGCTCTGTGCATGCTGTACAGGCGCTGCAGAAAGCTGGTTATGAAGCGGTTATGATCAATAATAATCCAGAAACAGTAAGCACTGACTATACCGTGGCGGATCGTCTTTATTTTGAACCGCTTGCCTTGGAAGATGTGTTGAATGTCATAGAAAAAGAGAATATCCAAGATGTCCTTGTTCAATTTGGCGGACAGACAGCGATTAATCTGATGGAGCAGTTACAAGAAGCAGGTGTTTCTGTTGTAGGCACAACGCCTGAAAATATGGATAAAATGGAAGATAGGGAACAATTCTATGCTTTCCTGGAACAATTAAACGTTGCTCATATTCAAGGAGAAATTGTTCATGATACGGAACAAGCAAAAGAAGCGGCGCATCAGTTAGGTTTTCCAGTTTTGATTCGTCCATCTTATGTCATTGGCGGACAGTCTATGTTTGTCTGCTACAACAAAGAAGAACTTATCAGTAATGTGCAAAGAGTGCAGATAGATACGTATGACCAGTGCTGGCCGTTATTGATGGATTCCTACATGCCAGGATTAGAATGTGAAGTAGATGTAGTCAGTGACGGAGAAAACGTGGTTATTCCAGGAATCTTTGAACATATTGAAAAAGCAGGGGTTCATTCCGGGGACAGCACGAGTGTGTTTCCGGCTGTCACCTTAACAGAGCAGCAAAAAACACAAGTCTCTCACATATCTAAAAAGATTGCCAAAGAGCTTCCGATTATTGGAATGATGAATATCCAGTTTGTTCTTTATAAAGATGAAGTGTATGTTCTGGAAGTAAATCCGAGATCCTCCCGTACGGTTCCGGTAATCAGCAAGGTAACCGGAATTCCGCTGGTGGCTTTAGCCGTTAATGCGCAATTAGGCGAATCGCTGCACCATTTTATGAAGGAGTTCGCTGCCTATCAGGAGCCGGAATATTACACGGTAAAAGCACCGGTGTTTTCTAAAAATAAATTAAAAGGTGTGGACCATATTTTAGGGCCGGAAATGAAATCCACCGGAGAAGCTATAGGCATGGATGTATCATTGAAAAAGGCGATAAGAAAAGCGGTTATACCTTCTCCCCATAAGGTAAATAACACGAAAAAATGGTTTGTATCAATTAGCGATCATCATAAGGAAGAAAGCATTCCATTGATGCAGGAAATCGCCAAAAAAGCAGAAATGATGGCTACTCAAGGAACGAGTGATTATTTGAAGGAGAAAGAAATTCCTTCTACTGCAGTAAATCGGGAAATAGGTCATCTGAAAGAGCTGTTTTTACAAGATCCGCCGGGATACGTGGTCAATGTTCCAAGCATCGGCAGAGATAAAGAACGGTTCGGTTTCCAGCTCAGGGAGTTATGTATTCAATTAAATATACCTTATTTCACAAGTCTGGAAACAGCAAAACTGGTCTGGCAATATCCGTATTTAGAGAATGCAGATATGCAATCATTGCAGGAGTATATAAAGACATTGTACAAAGAGAGCAGTATAAGTTCATGAGGATGATAAAAGAGACTGCCGCACAATTAGGTTATGAATTGTGCGGCAGCCTCTTTTTATATGATCTAATGAATATAAATCTTGTAATAAAATATATCACTAAACCAATAAATCTTGTTGTACCAGGATGAACATGATTTCTATTATCATGCTTGCTTTTCGTTCAATCATCTTTTTATTTTTGAACAGGATATGATGTATAGCTTCCGCTCCGGCCAACCACTCCGCTTTCCATGGGGACGGCTTCAGCTAACTTGAAAAGAAGACCGCTTTTCAAGTGAATCTTCAGCTCGCCCTGTTCCCACGACGGACAGGACGTCCTAGTGTCGGCCGTTGGTCACAGGACGTGACCGGTCTTAGCCGACTAGGAGTCTACGTGGTTGGCCTGCGCTCTAATAGGATGCTACAGCGTTTGGAAGAAATAACATCTTGATGAATTTAGATGAAATAATGGCTTTTCAGCATTAATAAACAATCATTTATTTGTTCAACTATTTCATGTATAGAATACCTTACTAGCGGAGGCGGACCGTTTTGACTCCTGAGGGATCAGCACCATCTGAAGATCCACTTTTGCCAAGTGCTCTTCTTGGCAAAAGTTAGCTGAAGAGCGTGCCCCTAGGCAGACTAAAGTCGCAACGTCCTGTTGCAACGTCTGCACTAGTACGTCCTGTACGTCGGAAAGCAAAACGGTCCGCCGCAGCGGTCGCCTTATACCTTACCTGCTATTACACGTTTTTTATTAATTTATCGGAGATTTTAGCGTCTTGTTCATATGCTTTTTGTAATGTCCGGGTGATTTTTCCGGGTTCGCCGTTACCAATTACAACACGATCAACCTGGGTAACTGGTAATACTTCTGAAGTGCTGCTGGATAAAAACATTTCGTCTGCGTACTGGATGTCTTCTAATTGGAAGGCTTCTTCAATCAATGGAATGTTTTCATCTTTTAAAAAGCGCTCTATTGCCATGCGTACACAACCGTGCAGGATATTATTCGTAGCTGGATGCGTGTACACTTTTCCGTCTTTTACTAAATAAATATTGGACGAACTGCATTCTGTCACCACGCCATCACGGTGGAGAATAGCTTCATAACAATCATTCTCTTTTGCCGTTTGTTTTGCTAAAACATTCGGAAGCAGATTTAAACTTTTGATATAACAGTTTTCCCAACGGACATCACGCTGCGAAATCGTTTTTACGCCATTTTCCAATAGCTTTTCGTTTCTGGGCAAATCCTGGAGGTAGGCATAGATATTTGGTGTGACTTCATGTGGAAAGGCATGATCACGGGGAGCAGAACCGCGTGTGATTTGCAGATACACCTTTCCATCGGTGTGCATGTTGTTCTTTTCTAATAATTGATACAACAGTTCCGTCATTTTTTCTTTATGATAAGGGATGTTAATTTTGATAGCTTCGGCAGAACGGAAGAGTCGGTTGACATGTTCTGTCAAGAGGTAATATTCGCCGTTATAAATACGAATGACCTCATAAACGCCGTCGCCAAACTGTAATCCTCTTTCTTCAAACGGGTAGCTGAGACTATTCTTATCAACAAAATCTGATTGGCTAAGAATAGTTGAATATAAAGACATGAAAAAATCTCCTTTCATCTTGGGAAACATCATAATAGTTTTAGTTTATTACGCGGTCAGAAAATTGTAAACAGATAAGGTGCTGTATGAAAATGTCAGGCATCGTAGAAGTATATGTGCTGATAGGGGAAGTTATTCTCGCTGTATAAGTTGAAATTAATATTTTACCCTCTGTTGCTCGCTACGGAAAAACACTACGCTTTCCGTGGGCTTGTCCTCAGCCTCCTTTAAAGAAGACTTGCTGATTGGCAAGCCGTCAGGCGCTGACAGAAGCAAAGTCGCTCTTATGCCCCGCGGGTAGAAAAAAGAAGTTCGCTTTTTTCTGCGGGGTCTTCACACTGCGCATTCCCACAGGAGTCTCCGTGTTTTTCCTCCGCTAGTTATAGTGCTTAATCCTAAAATAAATAACTTCATTGTTTAAGCACAAAAGATAGGTTTATTAGTTCAATTTATATGTATGTTTGTTTTTATTCATTTTTTTGGGGAAGAGCCTATTTTTTATGAAAAAAATTAAATTTATTGTTGATTTTTATCGAATGCGTTGCTATAATAATTCTTGTCATTGAAAAAGGAATATCTATCATGCGGGTGTAGTTTAGTGGTAAAACCTCAGCCTTCCAAGCTGATGATGAGGGTTCGATTCCCTTCACCCGCTCCATACATATGTGATAACGCAGTGTTTCGTACGTAGCCTACGAAGTGTTGCGTTTTTATTTTGTAATAAGCATAACGATTTCCATGAATAAATTCTTAAGCAGGAACAGCCGTGTCCAGCTCCGAGCGCCAAAAACTAGGAGACAACACGTGAGTGCCCTACGATAAAGAAGACTTAGCGATTGGCAAGCCGACAGGCGCAGACAGAGGTGAAGTCGCACTTTCATCGACTAAGAACGGTCACGTCCTGTGACCAACGTCGATACTAGGACGTCGTGTCCGTCGTGCCCCGCGGGTGAAAGTCATCATCGGTTCGTACTTCACCGTGATCCCTCTATCTCAAAAGGGAAAGGAAGTTCGACTAAAGTCGAACCACCCCTAAAGAACGGGGGCGCAGTCTCTACGTTTTTCGACGCACACGATGTGCTAGTGCAGGTGTTGCGACAAGGATGTCGCGTTCTTAGCCTGCAAGGGCGCTCTCCGCTTTTCGTTCTGCGAAATAATTGTTTCTGCTACTTTCACATAGTACCCTGTTCATATAGGAGTTCAAAAAGAACGGAGGAGTTATTATGAAACAACTAAAAAATACGTTATCACAAATTGATCATAAAAGTTATAAAGCATATAAACAAATTGCCGGGAGTTACACGTACCCGCGTCATACACTCTATATAGATTATGTACAAGGAGATCCGTTTGCCAGCCCTTCTAAAATAAGGGTTGTTATTCCGGAGAAAGAACGTGCTATTGAAGCAGAATGGCTGCAGACAAAAGCGCGTCGCATTGCTGTAGAAGACGCTTTTGCCAGAGCGGTCAGCAAAGCGGTAAATCAAAATAAAATTTCTGTTAAAGGTTCAGGGAAAAGCGGTATGGTCGCTTTTGACGGCCCGGGTCAGGAGATTTTAGAACGCACTGCTGTAAGCATATCAGAACAAGCGATTACAGTTTGTTTATCTGTAGGTTTACCTGCCAGCGGACGTACGATAAACGGAAAAGAAGCAATGAAATTATTTGACCAGGTCATTCCTTCTTTAATTGAGCATTCCGTCTTGCAAATTCAGAATAAAACGATCCAGCAAGCTGTCCAGTTAGCGGACCAGCAGGAAGCGATATGGCAGCAGATGAAAGAAAATAATTGGGTTAGTTTTATTGCCAACGACTCCATTTTACCGCGGAAAAGCGGCGTCAGCGATTTGCCTGCAAAGGGGGCAATAGCCTTTCAGAGCCCTGTAGAGGATGAAGTGGAACTGGAACTTCCGCATGGTAAAACCATAAAAGGAATGGCGGTCAAACAAGGAGTTACCTTGATTACTGGCGGCGGCTATCACGGAAAAAGTACATTGCTTCAGGCGATAGAGCGCGGTGTCTATCCGCATTGTAACGGTGATGGTCGTGAATTTATCTGTACCGATCCGAGCGCTGTCAAAATCCGGGCAGAAGACGGCAGAGAGATTTCGTCTGTGGATATCTCGCCGTTCATTTCTAATCTTCCACATGGAAAAGATACGACTTCTTTTTCATCCAGTAATGCGAGCGGAAGTACATCACAGGCTGCAAATGTGATGGAAGCATTGGAGATTGGCGCAGAAACGTTACTGATTGATGAAGATACGAGTGCGACCAATTTTATGATTCGTGACGGTCGGATGCAAAAACTGATTGATCCGGAAAATGAGCCAATTACACCATTTATTCATCGCATCACACAGCTGGCAGAAGAAGCGAATAAATCGGTTATTTTAGTGACAGGCGGTTCTGGAGATTACTTTTCAGTAGCTGACAATGTTATTCTAATGGAAGAATATAAACCGAGAAATGTAACCAAAAGAGCCAAGGAAATTGTACAAGAAGATCCTATTGTCGATAGTCAGGTTGAACCGGCAGATTTCATGAACGTAAAGAAACGGAAATTATTAGCTTCTACATTTCCAAAACAGGCGGATAGAAAATTCAAAATCCAGGCGAAAGGGCAATTTCAAATTCTATTTGGAAAAGAACCGATTTCCTTTGCTTATACAGAGCAGCTGACAGACCCGTCTCAAACAAGAATGATTGCCGAAATTATTCAATACCTTTATCGGAATAATGAGGTACAATATGCTACGTTTGCAGATTTAATCGAGCATATTGATGATAAAATGGATCAAGGATTGGAAAAGCTGACAAATAGCAATGGAAAACATCCTGGAGACTTGGCCAGACCAAGAAAAAATGAAATTGCAGCGGTATTGAACCGCATGCGCAAAGCTGCATTTTCTATGAAATAGGCAGCAACGATGTAAGTTAGCACGTGTTTGGGTAAATATAAACCTGTACGGATTTTAAATACAAGAAAGGGGGCGGTATGGTGAACGTAGACGAGCTGAAAAAAGATATTCAAGCCTATGCCAAAACGATTGGTATCGATGAAATTGGTTTTGCGGCAGCTGATATTTTTACGGAATTAAAGGAAAGGTTGCGGCGTCAGCAAGAACTAAATTATCAATCGGGTTTTGAAAAGGGCAGCATAGAAGAAAGAACCGAACCGAAAAGGCTGCTTCCAGAAGCACAATCTATCATTTCCATTGCCGTCGCCTATCCTTCACGGATGGATAACACACCAAGAGGGACGAAAGGCGACAGACGAGGGATTTTTGCCCGCGCTTCGTGGGGAATTGATTACCATGTCGCTTTAAAAGAACGGCTGGATAAACTCGGGGAGTATATTCAAGAGCGGGTACCTGATGCCGTTGTAAAGTCAATGGTAGATACAGGGGAATTAAGTGACCGGGCAGTAGCTGAACGAGCTGGTGTTGGTTTCAGCGGCAAGAATACCTCCATTATTACTAAAGAACATGGATCGTTTGTTTATTTAGGAGAAATGCTGACCAATATTCCATTTATCCCGGATTCCCCGATAGAAGACGGCTGCGGGGATTGTACCATCTGCTTGGATGCTTGTCCGACAGGCGCTCTTATTCAGGGCGGACAACTGAATGCACAGCGTTGTATTGCATTTTTGACACAAACAAAAGATTTTTTGCCCGAAGAATTTCGGAATAAGATAGGCAACCGTTTATACGGTTGTGATACGTGTCAGCAGGTATGCCCCTGGAACCGTGATAAAGATGCGCATTTTCATGAAGAATTAGAGCCAGATCCGGAACTGGTAAAACCAAGGCTCAGGCCGATGCTTCATTTATCAAATCGGGAATTTAAAGAAAAGTTCGGTCACATGTCTGGTTCCTGGCGCGGGAAAAAACCAATTCAGCGTAATGTGATTATAGCGTTAGGTCATTATAAAGAAAAAACAGCGGAAGAAGATTTAGTTGCAGTGATGAAGCGTGATCCGCGCCCGGTTATCCGCGGTACGGCAGCATGGTCATTAGGAAAGATAGGAACAGATACAGCCAGAGAAGCTCTTGCGGAAACATTGGAAAAAGAAGATGATGAACAAGTGCAGTTTGAAATAGAAAATGCGCTGTCTGTGATGAAGGTTAAATAAACGAAAGAAGAATCGATTGCACATATCGATGCCGGTTCTATATATCGCCTCCTCTGCCAGAAGAAAATGCCTGGGGAATGAAGTTTCATTTGAAGCATAAGCTTTCAGAAGGAGGCGATTTTAATGGGCGATATTGCAACAGATTGGCTGCGTTTTTTCCGTGGGGATAAAGCAGGGCAGAACTGGTGGGATAAAAAGAAAGCACTCTGCAGGAAGAGGGAAGCGCAACTTGTAAAGATAACAGGCAATGGGCTTATCTTAGGCAAGCAATCCTATGAAACAACGAGCCGAACAGCATATGCTGTACACTTGGAATATCTGATAAAGCAGGGAAACTTTTTTTATACAGAAGAACAGGTGCTGCCGTATCAACTTGTGAGAAGTGCTGACGGAAAAGTACGGCATGAAGCGTTTGAAAAACCTGTTGTAGAGAAGAACATAAATCCTTTTCCTGTATTTAAACAGGGAAACCAAAAAGAAACACACCGTGAAATAACATATAACCGGCTGGAAGCAGTCAAATATGCAGAACGATGGTGGAATAGTTATAACCCAGAATATCTGCGTTTTGAAGATGATTGTACGAATTATATTTCCCAATGCTTACGGGCAGGAGGCAGTCCGATGTGGGGCGAACCAGTTCGGGAGCGAGGCTGGTGGTATGGTAGTGATTCCTGGAGTTTCAGCTGGTCTGTAGCACATTCTTTCCGCTGGTACTTAAGCGGTTCTGAACGTGGTATAAGAGGAATAGAAGTGGAAACACCAGAAGAATTAAAGCCCGGCGATGTCATTTGCTATGATTTTGACGGGGATGGCGCATGGAACCATACCACGATCGTAGTGCGAAAAGATGCTGATAACATGCCGCTTGTCAATGCCCATACGGATAACAGCCGCAACCGCTATTGGTCGTATGAAGACTCAACTGCCTGGACACCGGAAATACAATATAAGTTTTTCCGTATTGAAATTAATTAGTGGAGTATTGTTTGGGAAAAATAAGATAAAGAACAAGTTTGTAGCGGGAAGGATAATCCCGATGTGTTGAAGTGAGTGCACATAGGCAACTGCGATAAAACTGCGGCTATAAGAAAAGATGAGCAAATGCAGGTTTTTCAAGAATTTAATATTGAAGGAGAATGAATGGTGGGTTTACATGTAGTATTATTTGAACCGGAAATACCTGCGAATACGGGGAATATCGGGAGATTGTGTTTAGCGACCGGAACAACGCTGCACCTGATTCATCCGCTGGGCTTTTCAACGGATGATAAAATGGTGCGGCGGGCCGGACTGGATTATTGGGAGCATGTGGATGTAAGAGAATATCATTCTATTAAAGCATTGTACCAGACTTATCCAGAAGGTAATTTTTATTATATAGAAAATTTTGGTGCAAAGTATTATACGGATTTTGATTTTTCACCTGTGGAAACAGACCAATTTTTTGTATTTGGAAAAGAATCGACGGGAATTCCTCGGGAACTGCTGGAAGGGAAGGCAGATAAATGCCTGCGGGTGCATATGAATGACCAGGTACGATCGTTAAACCTGTCGAATACAACTTCTATTATTATTTACGAGGCGTTAAGACAGCAAGGATTTCCTGATTTACATTAATAAAACATTTAAAAAAGATGTCTCCGGAATAGGAGACATCTTTTTTACGAACTTTGATAAAGCTTCTTTCGTGTTAAGCAGTACGTTGGTCTTCTTTTGGAACGCCCGGTTTTGCTTCGTAACCGGATGTGAAGCAAGAAACTAGAAAAGTTACAACAACGCCCATGATTAATGCTAAATTCATAAACGGATTCCTCCTTCTATGTAGTAATAATACCTGTTTGAAACATTATCTGTTATTTACCTTTATTATAACGGAAAAATCACAGCTTGTGAACTATTCTTATATTTAACGTATACAAGCCAAATATGTTACGTTAAAAGTAAACGATATATACATGTGAATCAGCTTTTTATTATCAGAAAAATAAGAAACCCAAAACGGTTTTGGGGCCATTTTTTCTTCTATATAAAAAATGTCGAATTCTCCCCGGGAATCGGTGCTGATTCCTTGTAACTACCTTGAAAATCATGTATATTAATTAATGTAAAGATAGTAAAATGATTATTACAAAATTGAACCGTTTTCAAAGACGGATTAGTAATGCAATGGGGGTATCAGTCGTGCCAGGAAATGAAGAGTCTGCAGAAAAATTTTGGGGACAGTTTCACGGACCAAATGCGGGGTATTTAGAACAGCAATATGAGCTATACAAAGAAGATCCGGAACAAGTGGAATCTTCTATTAAATCTTTGTTTGATACACACGGTGCACCTGATTGGCTGACAGGAGAAGATGCAGTACGTCCTGTTGTCAACGGGCAAATTGCTTCCAGTGAATATGTATCAGAAAATTTTGATGTGACTAAATTAACCTCAGCAATGAAACTTGTTGAGGCTATTCGGCGTTATGGTCATACAAATGCTGACATTTATTCTGTCGGCGGGTATAAAAGTGCCCCGTCAAAAATGCTGGATTTAGAGCATTATAATTTAACAGAGGAAGATTTGAAAAAAATCCCTGCGACATGGATTTGGGAACGTGAAAAAGAAGGAATTGCAACAGGATTAGATGTTATTAACCTGATGAAGAAATATTATACAGGTACGATTACATTTGAGTACGATCATGTAAATAATGATGAAGAACGCAACTGGCTGTTTGACCTGATTGAAGAAGGAAACGCAAGATATGATCCAGATCAGGAAGACAGAAAAGATATTCTTAAGCGTTTATATGAAGTAGAAGGCTTTGAAAAATTCCTTCATAAAACATTTGTCGGTCAAAAGCGTTTTTCCATTGAAGGTTTGGAAACGATGGTTCCAATGATTGATTACCTTGTCAAATATGCAAATGAAGATAATATCGAGCATGTGATGATGGGAATGGCGCACCGCGGACGTTTAGCCGTACTTGCAAATGTACTGAAAAAACCGTACGATAAGATTTTTTCGGAATTTAATTATACAAGGGACAAGGAATTAATGCCGTCAGAAGGTTCCAAAGCAATTAACTATGGCTGGACCGGGGACGTTAAATATCATTTCGGTGCAGAAAAAGAAGTGATACATGGAAGTAAAGTGAATACCAAAATAACGCTTGCACATAACCCGTCACACCTTGAATTTGTTAACCCGGTTGTAGAAGGATTTGCCCGGGCTGCTCAGGATGAACGTGATGTAAGCGGTTATCCGACGCGGGACATTAACAAGTCTATGCCGCTGGTTATTCATGGAGATGCCGCTTTCATCGGGGAAGGTGTAGTTGCTGAAACGCTGAATTTAAGTAATCTGCCGGGATATACAACAGGCGGTACAGTTCACCTTATTGCCAACAACCAGCTTGGTTATACAACGGATCGTCATGACGGACGTTCAACACGCTATGCGAGTGATTTGGCAAAAGGTTTTGAAATTCCTGTTATTCGTGTAAGCGCTGATGATCCGATTTCCTGTATTTCTGCTGTTAAAATAGCTTCCGAATATCGTAAAAAATTCCATAAAGATGTATTAATTGATTTAGTAGGTTATCGTCGTTATGGACATAATGAAATGGATGAGCCAAGAACGACACAACCTCAATTATACGGAGAAATTGATGAGCATCCTTCTGTATCAACGCTGTTTGCGCGCGCGATGGAACAGCGAAATCTGCTGGAATCCGGTGAATTTGATGAAATCAAGCATGGAGTTGATAAGAAACTTTCTGATATTTATAAGGAAATGACAGAGAGTGAAATCGGAGAACCGCAGCCGAAATCTATGCCGGAAGTATTATCTAATAGATTAGATCAATTTGAAACAGCAGTAGATTTAGAGATTTTGAAGAAACTGAATGCGGAATTGCTGGAACGTCCAGAAGGGTTCAAAGGCTTCCGGAAAACCGAAAGAATCTTGAAACGCAGAGAAAATGCATTAGAAGAGGGAAATAAAGCTGATTGGGGTACCGGCGAAGCGTTAGCATTCGCTTCTATATTAAGAGACGGCACACCAATCCGGTTGACAGGCCAGGATACAGAGCGTGGCACCTTTGCACACCGTCATGTTGTCCTGCATGATGTGGAAACAGGTGAAAAATACAGCCCAATGCATGGATTATCTGATGTCAAAGCATCCTTTGATGTCCGGAACAGTCCATTATCAGAGGCTGCTGTTTTAGGATTTGAATATGGATACAGCGTTTACTCGCCAAGTACACTGGTTATTTGGGAAGCTCAATTTGGTGATTTTGCAAACGCCGGACAAGTTATCATTGATCAGTTTATTGCTTCAGCACGGGCCAAATGGGATGAGAAGTCAAATATGGTACTACTGCTTCCTCATGGATATGAAGGACAAGGACCAGAGCATTCCAGCGCACGGTTAGAACGTTTCTTGCAAATGGCTGCAGAAAATAACTGGATAATAGCGAATGTTACGTCATCCGCACAACTATTCCATCTGCTTCGTCGTCAGGCAGCAATGCGTTCCCGTCCGGAAGCGCGTCCATTGGTACTGATGACACCGAAGAGCAGCCTGATCAGAGATTACAAGATGGCTTCTGGTCCAGAAGCGTTTACAAGCGGCAAATTTAAATCATTACGTGAACAGCCATATTTTGATACAGATCCGGAAAAAACAACGCGACTGTTATTAGGAAGCGGTAAAATTATGGTTGATATTGAAGGGGAAATGGAAGAAGCAGAAGAGAATTGTGACTGGATTCGCTCGCTGCGTGTAGAACAAATCTACCCATTCCCGCAAAAAGCAATTCAAGAAGAAATTAAAAAGCTTCCTCATTTGAAAGAGATTGTATGGGTACAAGAAGAGCCGAAAAACATGGGAGCTTGGGATTTTGTTGATGACCTTCTAAGAGAACTTCTGCAAGATGACCAGGAATTACATGTTATCAGCAGGCCGAAGCGTGCAGCACCAGCTGGAGGAATTCCTACTGTGCATCAAACAGCGCATAAATATATTATTGATCAAGCATTGAGTGAATTCGAAGGAGGAAAATAAAGTGCAAGATATTAAAATACCTGAACTGGCGGAATCTATTACAGAAGGAACGATAGCGGAATGGCTTGTCAAAGAAGGCGATAAAGTAGAAAAAGGCGACGCTATTGTAGAATTAGAGACGGATAAAGTAAATGTGGAAGTAAACGTTGAATTTACAGGCGTTATTTCCGAAATCACAAGTGGAGCAGGAGAAGATGTTTCTGTAGGCGATACCATAGGGAAGCTGGATGAAAATGGGGAAGCCGGAGCATCATCTTCTGATGGAGAAGAAAGTAAGGAAGCTGCTGCAGATGAAAAAGAAGAGGAATCTCCTAAAGAAGAGCCAAAACAGGAGCCGAAGCAGGATTCCTCTCAGGAAAGCAAGGAAGAACCTGCTGCGGAGCAAAATAATGGCGACGTCATTGCTTCTCCTGCGGCAAGAAAACGTGCCCGCGAATTGGGTATTGATTTAAGTCAAGTTCAGACACGCGATCCTCTTGGCAGAGTCCGCCCGGATGATGTTGAAGCGCATAATAATGCACCAAAACAAGAATCAGCACCATCAAAACCGGCAAAGAAAGAGGAGCCTAAATCAGAAAAAACAGAGTTTGATAAACCGGTAGAACGCGTAAAAATGACACGCCGTCGTCAAACCATCGCTAAAAATCTTGTAGAAGTACAGCAAAATACGGCGATGCTGACAACATTTAATGAAGTAGATTTGACTGCTGTGATGGACCTTCGTAAAAAGCGGAAAGATAAGTTCTTAGAGAAAAACGGCGTGAAACTCGGCTTTATGTCTTTCTTCACGAAAGCAGTTGTCGGAGCGCTGAAAGAATTTCCATTATTGAATGCAGAAATTCAAGATAATGAATTAGTTCTTAAGAAATTCTATGATATCGGCATTGCTGTTTCCACCGATGACGGCCTGGTGGTTCCAGTTGTTCGTGATGCGGACAGCAAGGATTTCGCCGGAATTGAACAAGATATCGTTGACCTTGGTACAAAAGCGCGCGATAATAAACTATCTTTAAAAGACTTGCAAGGCGGTTCTTTCACAATTACAAACGGCGGTACATTTGGCTCTATGCTGTCAACGCCGATTTTAAATGCGCCGCAAGTGGGTATTTTAGGAATGCATAATATTATAAAACGTCCAGTTGCTATGCCGGATGACTCCATTGAAGTGCGTCCGATGATGTATATTGCATTGTCCTATGATCATCGTATTGTGGATGGAAAAGAAGCAGTTCAATTCTTAGTTCGAATTAAAGAGATGCTTGAAGACCCATACGATTTATTACTGGAAGGTTAATGATAAGAAAAGACCTTGATACACAGCTCGTATCAAGGTCTTTTCTTTCCATGATATTATTTGCCAGTGAAAAATGTCATAAAACAGATATCATTTAATTTCTTGTATTGGAAATAATTTTAATAATTAATTCTTTTTGAGAGTATTGAAATTCTGTTCTATGTCGAATATGATTATATTTGAAGGAACAACTTGTATGAAAGAAGGAAATAAGCAATGTTTTGTATTTTCCTTGGTATACTTGTGTATGTAAATGAATACTCATTCATTCACTAGTTTTTATGGAAATGAATAAAAGCGCTTTTATTAAGGAGGGAACAATTTGGATATTCTCTTAGGTATTCTTGCAATTATTATTACATTTGGCTTAGCGTTCCTTATGTCCAATAATAAGAAGAAAATCAATTTTATAGGTGTCGGTGTTATGCTGGTTTTACAGCTGCTGATTACCTGGTTTATGTTTTCAACTAGCTTGGGGCAAAATATTATCACAGGGATAGCAAATGCCTTTAATAAGTTAATTGAATTTGGACAAGAAGGAATCGGTTTTGTTGTAAACGGGTTTGTACTGGAAGAGGGCGGCGTATTTTTCTTTAACGTGCTTCTATTAATCATTTTTTTCTCCACGTTGCTTTCGGTATTAACTTATTTAAAGATTCTTCCGATAATTATCAAATATATTGGCGCGGCGATATCAAAAATTACCGGGTTACCCCGAATTGAATCATTTAACGGGGTTAACAGTATTTTCTTTGGCCAGTCTGAAGCATTGATTGCCATCCGTTCTCAATTTCATCATTTAACAGAAAATCGTCTTTATATTATCAGTGCATCTGCAATGAGCTCAGTGTCTGCATCCATTGTTGGATCATATATGCTGATGCTGCCGGAAGAATATATTTTAGTCGCACTGCCATTAAATATGTTCAGCTGTTTAATGATTTCAAGTATCATTGCACCAGTCAACGTTCCTAAAGAGCAGGATAAAGTAGATATTAAAGAAGTCAGCACAGATAAAAGTATTTTTGAAGCAATGGGAAATGGTGCGCTGGAAGGCGGTAAAATTGCTTTAATTGTAGCAGCTATGTTAATGGCTTTTATCGCATCATTAGAACTTGTAAACTGGATTATCCAATTGATATTTGCAGGAGTTACCATAGAAGAAATTCTTGGATATGTTTTTTATCCGATCGGCATTCTGATGGGAATTGCTCCAAATGAAGTGTTGGAAGCGGGAAGTATCATGGGTACGAAAATTGTTACCAATGAATTTGTTGCTATGTCGTTGTTTGAGCCTTTAACAGAGCAGCTTTCTGAAAAAACAGTCGGTATTGTTACAGTATTCTTAACAAGTTTTGCTAATTTCTCCTCTATTGGTATTATTGCAGGTACAGTTAAAGGAATTGACAGTGCTAAAGCTGTGATTGTTTCTAAATTCGGCATGAAGTTGCTGGCAGGTTCGATTCTAGTATCGATTCTTTCCGCAACAATTGTTGGCTTATTCTTATAAAATAATGTAAAAGCACCCTGAACTTCAGGGTGCTTTTTTTAAAGATACAAAAGTATACGATTTCCTTTTTAAATTTTTATTCAGGAATAGCCATGTCCACGAAAGCGCCAAACTTTAGAGATTTCACGTCGTGCCCTACGATAAAGAAGACTTAGCGATTGGCAAGCCGATAGGCGCAGACAGAGGTGAAGTCGCACTTATGCCCTGCGGGTGAAAAGAAGACTTGCTGACTGGCAAGCTGACAGGCGCAGACAGAAGTAAAGTTGGGACTGCGCTTACTCGTCCCATCAAAATCGCCGCACTTATGCCCCGCGGGTGAAAGTCATCATCGGTTCGTCACCTCACCGTGATTCCTTTATCTCAAGTGGTAAAGGAAGTTCGACCATGGTCGAACCACCCCCAAAAAACGGGGGCGCAGTCTCTACGTTTTTAAACGGGCGCTTTGCGCTTTTCGTTCAATAGCCGTTAGCCATGTTTAGCTGCCTTTTACCGGCTTATTCTGCTTAACATTACGTTGAACATATAGTAAACGAAGCAGAAGGGCGATCGCGCCTGCGCTTAATCCGACAATAATGCCGATCCAGTAGCCGAAAGCTTCTAAATTCGTATAGTTTGCGAATAAAAATCCGACCGGCAGACCGATAATCCAATAAGAGACTAATGCGAGAACTAGTGTTATATTCACATCTTTATATCCTCTTAAGGCACCTTGAATCGGGGCGCCGATAGCATCTGCGAGCTGATAAAAAATCGCAAACAAGATAAATTGTTTTGTTAATGCAATTACTTCTGGATTGGTATGGTATAAACGGGCAACCGCTCCATCAAACAGGAATAAAATAATCCCGATGAAAACAGCAATCATAATGCCGCCGATAATCCCGAGATACGTATAGGAACGGGCATCTTGAAAACGTTTGGCACCTACTTCAAACCCGACAGCAATGGTCAGAGCCATCCCGACACTTAACGGCAGCATATATAACAATCCTGCAAAGTTCATGGCTGCTTGGTGAGCCGCAATAGTATTTGTGTCATAGTTACTCATCATGATGGTTACGACGGAAAAAATGCTTGTTTCAAAAAACATAGCCAGCCCGATAGGCATACCAATTTTTAATTGGCTGACCCAATAGGAAAGCTTGGGTTTTACAAATACTTCAAAAACCCGGTATGTTTTGAAAGGGGCAACCCGATGGATCATATACAAAGAAATGATACTGACAATCCAATAAGTGACACTTGTCGCAATTCCTGCTCCAATGCCTCCGAATGCCGGCATTCCTAACTTGCCAAAAATAAAGATATAATTCAGGAATGCATTAATGGGCAGCGATATTAAGATAATAATCATCGAAGCTCTTGTCTGTCCCAGACCATCCATAAAACTCCGGATCGTGTGAAAAAGAAATAGGGGAATAATTCCTGTTCCCAGCGTTACTAAGTAATATTTTGCAATATGATGGACATCCTGTTCTAAACTCATCAGCTGTAATATCGGGTCTAATACAACAGAACCGATAAGGAGAATAAAGAAGGACAAAGCAATAGATAAGTAAATTCCCTGCTGAATAACTTGCGGAACATCCTCTTTCTTTTTAGCTCCGATCAGCTGGGCAATAATTGGCGTAATTGCAAGAACTACCCCATTAACAGCTGTTAAAATAGGTACCCACAGACTGGAACCAATCGCAACGCCTGCTAAATCACCAGCGCTGGATTGGCCAGACATAACGGTATCAAAAAAATTCATCAGATTCATACTGACCTGTGTTACCAGGATAGGAACCATAATAATTATAAAAAGCTTGATTTTCTGTCTGCGATTGCTTGTTTCGTACATCTTTCATCTTCCTGACATTTCGTGATTCTTTAATTATCATAAATTAATAGGTGCACTGGCAATTTTACACTGATATAATGATTTGGGAAAGGATGAATTGATCCATGGAGAAACGAAATAAAAAACGTATATTATTTACTGGCGGAGGGACTGCTGGTCATGTGATTGTTAATTTAGCACTTATACCATATTACCAGGAGCAGGGCTATAAAGTCGATTATATTGGATCTTATGAAGGGATCGAGCGAAATTTAATTGAAAAATTAGATGGCGTCACTTATTATCCGATATCTACGGGGAAGCTGCGCCGCTACATGTCCAAGGAAAACTTTAAAGATCCATTTAAAGTTTTAAAAGGAACGATACAGGCTTTTCGTATTTTAGGGAAAGGTAAAAAGCCATCGGTTGTTTTTTCAAAAGGCGGATTTGTATCCGTACCGGTTGTTGCAGCAGCGAAATTAAGAGGAATTCCGTCTGTGATTCACGAGTCTGATTTTACCCCCGGTTTGGCAAATAAGCTGTCCATACCATTTACAAAAAAAGTACTAGCGACATTTCCGGAAACAATGAAGTATCTTCCGGAAAAGAAAGCAGCTTACGTTGGTGCAGTTATTCGTGATGAATTATTTACAGGGGATAAGAAGGCTGGTTTAGATTATGCCGGACTTCCGGGAGAAAAGCCTGTTCTTTTAATCATGGGCGGAAGCGGCGGATCGGAAAAAATCAATGAAACGATCCGTGAAGCATTAGATGGCTTATTAAAGGAATTTGAGATTATTCATATCTGCGGAAGCGGAAAAGTAGATGTTTCCCTTCGTATGCCAGGGTACGCGCAGTTTGAATATGTACATGAGGAATTAAAAGATATCTTTGCGGCAACTGATTTTGTGGTATCTCGTGCTGGTTCTAATGCGATTTTTGAATTTTTAGCGTTGCGCAAGCCCATGCTGTTAATCCCGCTTTCCCGTGGTGCAAGCAGAGGGGATCAGATTATTAATGCCGATTCTTTTAAAGAAAAAAATTACGCCAAGATTGTGGAAGAAGAAACATTAACAGCAGAAAAACTGACTCAGGAAGCAGAATCCCTGAAAAAAGCGGCTCCTGTAATGCTGGATGAAATGAAGAAGTATAAGAGTGAGGAATCTAGACAGAAAGTAATCGAAATCATTACATCTATTCAAAAAAAGTAAGCTAATTGCATATGATAGGACCTGCCCATCTCTATAAAAGGGGCAGGTCCTTTGGTTGTTTAATCTTCTCTTGTAACCACATCTAATTTTCCGGTTTCTGGATCAATGACTAATCCATGAACATTCACTTCATTCGGAAGCAATGGATGATTACGAATAATGCCTACACTTTGCGTCACGGAGTCCTCAATTTTTTCAAAACCGTGGAACTCTTTATGAAGGTTAATTCCGGAATGTTCCAAGGTATGTAATGTATCTTCAGTTATTCCTCGATCAAGCATGGTTTGCTGTAATGCTTCTGTGTCCACATTAGACATGCCGCAGCCGTGATGTCCGATGACAACAACTTCCTCCGCTTTTAAAGTGTAAATCGCTACTAATAAGCTTTTCATAATACTGTCAAAAGGCTTACGAATAATAGCGCCGGCATTTTTAACCATTTTCACGTCGCCATTACGAATATTTAAAGCTTTTGGAAGCAATTCTACCAGACGTGTGTCCATACAAGTAAAAATAACCATCCGTTTATTTGGGAACTTGTCCGTTGTATAAGCTTCATAGTCTTTACTATCCACAAATTTTTCATTGAAATCTAAAAGTTGATCTAAATTCATATTTTTTCAGCTCCTTTAATAGAAAATAATAGCACTAAATATAAAATATGAAAATAAATAAAATGTAAAAAGTCATTAACAAATAGCTTGTTTGATTTATTTTAAAAACACAATTGGCTTTATATCAGACAAGAGAGCATTGTTATAGCCGGTAAGAATACATTTGCCATATATGAAACAGAATGAATATAGATGCTCCAGATAGAAAAGAAGGGCTGCTTCTGTTTAGATTTGTTAAAATAAACACAGGATATGTTAGCAACAAAAGGGGGGGTTGGACTTGAAGGACCAAGAGAAGCATCATGACAAACGAAAACATATGGATAAAGACTTAATAGAAGATTTTGATGAAGAAGAAATGAATGAACTGGCGATGCAAGCAAAAGCAGACGCATTGCAAAGAGAGCAGGCAGAGAGAAATGAGCCGAAACACAAGCCAAAGCGGCGATTTTCAAAGGTAATCGCTGTTCTCATTGCAGTTGCGATGGCTTTATATGCCTTTTCGCTATTTCCAAGAGTGATTTCGATTCCTGCTCTTGATTTTCTTCAAGCATCGAGCCGCCTTTTACAGGATGAACAAGTAGCCGCGTATAAAGAAGCTGTCGTTGTAATTGAAACAAATGATGGCAGGGGAACAGGATTTTCGATCTCTGAAGAAGGGACGATTGTAACCAATCAGCATGTTATTGAAGATGAGGAGACTGTAACGGTAGCTTTTCCGGAAGAAGGCTTATTTCAAGGAGAAGTCGTGGAGGAAATGCCTGAGATAGATTTAGCGGTGGTGGAAGTAGAGGAGGATAATCTTCCGTATCTCCCTCTGGATGATACAGCCACAGCAGAACAAGGAGATTATATCCGTTTTATAGGGAACCCGTTATTTTTTAATGGCATTGCTAATGAGGGTACCATCTTAAGTCCGCTGCAACTTTCCGACTGGGAAGAGGAAGTTATGATGATAAGAGCGCCAGTATATCGTGGAAACAGCGGCAGTCCGGTTATAAATGAGGAAGGAAATGTCATTGGGGTGATTTTTGCTACATTGGATCATGAAGAGCATGGAAATGTCGGCCTTTATGTACCCATTCATTATTTTACAGATAGATAACAAATAAAATAGAGCAGTTTAAATTGCTGTTAAAAGGGTATGGAACAGTAAAACCTTTTTTCGGGGGTGTTTACATGTTTCTCAGTTCAACATTAACGAATTTAACCATTCATGCAACAGATGGAGAAATAGGCAAAGTCAAAGATTTATATTTTAATGACAATTGGGAATTACGATTTATTATTGTCGATACAAGAAAATGGCTGCCCGGAAAGAAAGTACTGCTGCCTTATCATGTGCAAGAAGAAATCAATTTGGAAGAAGGCTATATCAAGGTAGACAGAGATAAAGAAACCATACGTGACAGCCCGAAAGCACCTATAGATGACAATGATTATATTTTTGCTTATCAAGAAGCAGTGATGGATTATTTTGGCTGGAACAGTTATAAAGACAATGCAATCATAGATTCCGATCATGGTCCAGTGCAAACCGGGAATGGAGATACGGAAAATCATCATGCTCCGCCAGAACCAGATTTAGATGCACCGGCAAGCTCCAATGATAATTTAAGAAGTATGGAAGAATTGATGGCATTTAAAGTCCATGCGAAAGACGGTAAAATCGGTATTATGGATAATGTTATTTTAACAAAACAGGGAAATATCCAATATCTTGTTGTAAACAGCAACGAGAGCTATGTAGAAAATAATTTATATCTATACCGTACGGAGCAGGTTACCTCCGTAGATTGGTTTGAAAAAGATTTGTATATAGATGATTCCGTAGAAGGATTAGAACAAGTCACATCATTAAAAAGTAACGAGGAAGTTTTCCGTCATGTAAACCATGCGTAAAATCACTCCATCAACAACAATAAACAGCAGCGTTCAGCATTTCATCTTGACCATTGCAGGTAAGGGTGGAATGCTTTTTATATAGCATGTATATTTCTTACTAACTCAACTTTCGCACCTGAGCATAAGCATATAAACCTTGCTGTTCCGGGATGAACATGATCTCTATTGTCATGCTTGCTTTTGGTTAAAGCATCCTTCTATTTTGGGAACAGGGTAGGGTGTTAGCTTCCGCTCCGGCCAAGCCCTCCGCTTTCCGACGTACAACGGTTTTTGATGGGGCGAGTAACCGCAGTCCCAGGACGTGCAAGTGCAGGCGTTGTGACAGGAGTCACGGTTTTAGCCTGCAAACCACTTAGGAGTCTTCGTGGTTGGCCTGCGCTCTAATAGGATTCATGCACCACGAAAAATGTGGTTTGTCTGATCTGACTTTTATTTGTTCAGCTATTTCATGTATAGAACATCCCACTAGCGGAGGCGGACCGTTTTGACTCCTGAGGGATCAGCACCCTCTGAAGATCCACTTTTGCCAAGCGCTCTTCTTGGCAAAAGTTAGCTGAAGAGCGTGCCCCTAGGAAAGCAAAACGGTCCGCCGCAGCGATAGCCTTACACCTTACCCGCTAACCTTTGTCAACAGATGAATAGAAGAAACAATCACCCCCTGTTCCTATGGAAAAGAAATTACTTTTTAAATGGCGAAACTTAAGTTACTTGTAATATTTTTTACAAAAACCAATTTTTTTCGGGTCTGTTTTACAAAAAAATGTTTTTCGTCATATTAATTTAAATGAAATGTTATTCGTTTGTGATAGTAACGGCGCAGGATATAGGGTAATATGAAGTATAGAGACTAAAAAAGTCTGTGTATATATAAGCAATAAAATTAATTTTATTGCTATTTAAAAGTTCATTGAAATAATGAATTTAACCAACAAGAACGACAAAATGGAGATTATTTAATATGAAAATAATAAATACGAAGACAGATTGTGTAAATATAAATGTTAAACCCGAAAAAACAAAAAGAATGTCGAATTATATAATGTTTGGGGGAGTTATAAAATGATGATGACGAAACAATTAACAGATACCCCTATTGAAGAAAAAATTGAAGCCATTCAGGAAGGCGATATCGTATTACAAAATGAAATCCTGCAAACATACAAGCCATTTATTGCTAAAAGCGTTTCAGAAGTTTGTAAACGATATATTGATCCGAAAAAAGACGACGAATTCAGTATTGGATTAATGGCTTTTAATGATGCTATTTTTTCTTTTGAACCGGATAAAGGCAGTTCCTTTTTATCCTTTGCTAAACTCGTTGTGAAGCGAAAAGTTATCGATTATATCCGTTATCATCAAAAGCGCCCGAATCTGTTATCCTTAGATGAAATAAACGAAGAAGAGCAGATGGAAAACCCGCTGATTATTGCTGCTGCTAAAGAAAAACATCAAATTGAAGCGGAGAATGCCAAAAGACGGGAAGAGATTATTTTATTCCAGGAAAAATTAAATGCGTACCGGCTTACGATGGAAGAGCTGACCCAGGCTTCCCCGAAGCATAAAGACGCCAGAGAATCAGCGGTACAGGTAGCTTATGCCTTATATCAGGACAGCCAGTTAAGTGCATATGTCCAGCGCAAGAAAAAGCTGCCGATTAAAAAATTATTAATGAAAGTGGAAGTCAGTAAAAAAACATTAGAACGGAATCGCAAATTTATTATTGCTATCTTTATTGTGTTGAGCAGTGAATATGCTTATCTTAAGGACTACCTTAAGGATTACCTCAAGGATGTGAAAGAATGAAAAAAGGAATTGTGATGGAAATCCATCGCAAATATGCCATTTTACTTACGAAAGATGGCAGTTTCGAAAAGGGAATTATTTTAACAGCATATGCGGACCAGGGAGATGAGGTTATTTTTCAGTCTGTAGTTGAAAAATCCGGATGGAGAAGCTATTGGGCGAAAATGCCCTTATCTGTCAGGTTGTCTGCAATTATTCTTTTGGCATTATTCATTTTTAGCTTTTCTCTATTTTATGGCGCGAATAATTCAACAACGGAGGCCTATGTTGCTATTGATATCAATCCCAGTATTGAATTAGAGTTGGATGATGATATGGTGGTTACAGATATCCATGCTGTAAACGAATCTGCAGATAAGCTGATTGAAGAAGTGCGCAGTATTTCAGAGCGGAATGTCAGCTCGGTTTTAACAGATATCATGCATGAAAGTGAAGATCAGGGAATGGCAGAGGAGAAAACAATGATTGTAGGAGTCAGTTCGGAAAACCCGAATGACAAACTGGGAAATCTTATTTCAAAAATCAATACATACATAGCATCTATCCCTGAATGGGAAATTGCAACATTGCCGGTTCCGGAAGAGGTCCGGAAAAGCGCACAAAACAAAAATAAATCCATGAATGAAGTGATGGCTGCTGAATTGGCAAATCATCATGTTGAAATAGAACAAACATTTTTAGATATAACAGACGCGGATAATCGTGCTATTATTGATTTTTTTTATGGAGAAGAAGCGTCTGATTCAGATACAAATCGTTCTATAGAACAGGAAAAAATGCCGATGAAGCTGCAAGATACGGAATGAATAGATGCAACATTTGAAAAGAAAGAAGAAGAGGATGATTCCATTTAGACTGTGCCAGGTGAAATACTTCTTTGCTGGAAGAAAGTAGTAAAATGGAGATGGAATAAATGACTGTATAAGCAGATGCAAGCCTGTTTTTGACCAGCATCTGCTCCGTCAGCGCGGGGCTATTCTAATTCATACATCCATGGGCTGCTGATTTGAAGAGCATGTTCTAAATAATAAAGCAGGGTATCATGTGATTGATTGACATGTTTCTGGCTCGAAGAATGATGATAAGCATAAAGAAAGTGTTCAATTTTTTTGGCAAGTAAATCATCATCTGTCCGTGACATTAATATGAACAGGTTATCCCATTGGCCCCATATGGTGTAGTATAATGCTTTATCGTAGTCAGGTATCAACATTTTCACTCCTTTATCAGAAGGAATTCTGCAGAGAATAGAAGGTAAATGACAATTGCAGTGCCATGTGACGTTCCTCGTGTTTAGCTTCTCCATTGTTCTTTAAATATCTCTGCAACTTTCATGGTCTTATTTCCATAAATTAACGAATGCTTTATGCATAATTCCTTATTTGTTTATCCATAATAAAGGCAAACAAGTAAGGAGGAATGAAAATGAAATTACGTTTATTTACGGTTTTAACCGTTCTTATGATGGTCTTAGTTGCTTGTCAGAATACGGATAACCAGGATACTAATCCGAATGACACGGATGGAAATGTAGAGCCGACACGTTACGAAGGTCAAAACATCAATGATGGTGGCAGAAATGGTGACAGGGATCAAAATCGTAACCACATGGTAGAAAGAGATGCTGATCGTAATGCAAATGCGGAATACAATGTATCCAAAGAAGCAGCTGAAAAAATTACGAATGAAATGGATAACATCGATTATGCGTATGTGTTAACAACAGAAAACAATGCGTATGTAGGAGCAAACTTGGATATAGACAATAATGATAACGCAAGAAATGACAGCAACATGGAAATCACGGATGATGTGAAAGGTGAAATTGCAGATATTGTTCGTTCCGTTGATTCATCCATTGACCATGTTTATGTCACGTCTAACCCAGACTTTTTAGACTTAGCAGACAGATATGTCAATGATATGGATAATGGCAACCCGGTTGAAGGCTTCTTTGACCAAATGGGCAGCATGATTGACCGTGTTTTCCCGGATGCCAGATAATTTCTGTGATACCGTACAGGTACCTTTTCTGAGGGAATGAAATCGTTCCATCATTGATCAATGTATCTGTCAAAGAACTTGATGAATCCAATTTCTTCCTAACTTTTAGAAAGAAATTGGATTTTTATTTTCTCTCCGAAATTGAAAAGAACGGCCTGATGCTTTGAGAACGCACGCTGCTTTTCTTACTTCATCATTTCATGTATGATGAAAAGAGATACGATGCTAATCAAAGTATAAAGAAAAGGGGAGTTTCACAACATGTCTCAAAAAATGAACGTAGAAAGTTTTAATTTAGATCATACGAAAGTAAAGGCTCCTTATGTACGGCTCGTAGGTGTTACGGAAGGCGTGCATGGAGATAAAGTGTATAAATACGATATTCGTTTTAAACAGCCTAACAAAGCTCATATGGAAATGGACGGATTGCATTCTTTAGAACATTTAATGGCGGAAAATATTCGTAATCATTCAGATGTGGTATTAGATATCGGTCCAATGGGATGCCAGACTGGTTTTTATCTTTCTTTAATGAATCAGGATAATTACGAGGAAGTACTGGATATGGTGGAAAGAACATTAAAGGACGTTTTAACAGCTACAGAGGTTCCTGCATGCAATGAAGTACAATGTGGGTGGGCGGCAAATCACAGCCTGGAAGGTGCAAAAGAAATTGCTGCCGAGATGCTGAAGTATAAAGACACGTGGCACGAAGTATTTTAATTAAGTAGCCGCGAGAAGCTTCATATATCCAACGATGAAGGAGGAGAGGCGCTATGAGCGATAAGGCAATTGCTTATCTGAAAGACAATCAAGACGCACTATTACAAAAATTATATGATTTTCTGGCTATTCCAAGTGTAAGTACGGATCCAGCTCATAAAGAGGATATCATACGCGCTGCAGATTTTTTAACGGAATACTTAAATGAATTAGGATTTGAAAGTGTAGAAAAAGTAGAAACAAAAGGGCATCCGCTTATTTTTGCGGAATATACAAAAGCAGGTCCGGAAGCTCCGACTGTTTTGCTTTACGGCCATTATGATGTGCAGCCGGTAGACCCGATTGACCAGTGGAAAAGCCAGCCATTTCAGGCAGAAGTGCGTGATGGAAGAATTTATGCCCGAGGGTCAAGTGACGACAAAGGGCAGGTATTGATGCACCTGGCTGTTTTTGAAGCTTTCTTAAAAACAGAAGGGAAGCTGCCGATGAACGTCAAAGTTTGTATTGAAGGTGAAGAAGAAATTGGAAGTGAAAACCTTTATGAGCTTCTGCAAGAAAAGAAAGAAGAATTTCAAGCAGATTTTGCGGTGATTTCTGATTCAGGGATGGCCGAAAAAAATCAACCGACCATTTTGTATGGCTTAAAAGGGTTCACCGGAATTGAAATCACCTTAACCGGCCCTGATCATGATCTTCATTCCGGAATGTATGGCGGTGCTGTTCGTAATCCCTTGATGGCGATGAGTCACTTGCTTGCATCAATGAAAGATGAGAATGAGGTCATTACAGTAGATGGTTTTTATGATGGGGTAGAGGACTTGACATCAGAAGAGAGAGAACTGATGGAAAAAGCACCTGGAGAAGATTTTGTTAAAGCAACCAATATCCCGGAAACGGTCTCTGAAAAAGGATATACAGCAAAAGAGCACACGATGGGCCGTCCGACATTGGAAGTAAATGGATTGTTTGGCGGGTATCAAGGAGAAGGTACGAAAACCATTATTCCTTCTGCGGCAACTGCAAAAATTACTTGCCGGCTTGTTCCTGGTCAGGAACCGCAGGATGTACAAGATAAGTTAGTGAAACATATTGAAAAATTTGCTCCAGCAGGTGTTCATGTGAATATTATGAAAGAAAGACTCTCTGCGAAAGCTTACAAAGTAGAACCGGAGCATCCATTAATTAAAAAAGCTGCGAAAAGCTATACAAAAGCATTCGGAAAGGAAACTGTTTTCTTAAGAATGGGCGGATCCATCCCTGTCGTTGAATGGTTGGAAGCAACGTATCAATATCCAATTGTCCTGCTGGGCTTTGGAACACCAGAAGACCGTCTGCATTCACCAAATGAAAGCTTTCCAATAGACAGCTTTGAAAAAGGCATGGAAACATTGGCTTATTATTGGACAGAATTATAAAGGAAAACTTTTATGTAAAACAAATGAAAAAGATCAGTTTTCAAGAAACCAGTCTTTCATGGAAACGGGTCTTTTTTATTAATCAACACGCAACTTTCACACCTAAGGATAAGCATATAAACCTTGCTGTTCCAGGGTGAACATGATCTCTATTATCATGCTTGCTTTTCGTTCAATCATCCTTCTATTTTTTGAACAGGATATAGTGTATAGCTTCCGCTCCGGCCAAGCCCTCCGCCGCAGCGATAAGCCTGACACTTCACCTTCTCTTCTTCAACTGTATGGAAAAGAAGTTACTTTTTAAAGTGCAAAAGTCAGGCTAATATAAATTTCTCTGATATGCTTAAAAAATGAAGTTATTTATTTATGTAAGAATGAAGCACAGTAACTAGCGTAGTCGAACGTCATCAGGTAAAATATTAATTCCAAGTTATCTACATAAAGTATTTTTTGCAAAAACAAGTAGTAAAGTGTAGCAAAAGAGGGAATAGGATTATAAGTACAAAATTCGGGAAAGGAGATGTGTTTATGGAGATAGCAATCATTACAGGAGCGTCCAAAGGATTGGGAGCATCAGTTGCAAAACTGTTTTTAGAGTCAGGAATTCATGTAGCGGGCATGTCCCGGACAGATAATAACAAATTATATGACTATGCAAAAGAAAATAATACACATTATGATTTCATTCCATGTGATTTATCAGACAAAGATTCCATACAAGCCGCATGTAAAAAACTTGATGACTTTGTATTTCAAGATACATTATCAAAACTGTATTTAATTAATAATGCCGGTTTAGTTGATCCGATTGACCGGGCCGAAAATATCGACATGGATAGTCTGATGAAGCAAATACAAGTAAATACAACTGCGCCTATGTTCTTAACAAATCATTTTTTAAGAAAAGCAACGGAAAATAATGTGCAGCTTCTGACAGCAATCGTAACTTCCGGAGCAGCTGAAAAGCCAAAGTACGGATGGAGCGTTTATTGTTCAACCAAAGCCAGTATGAACATGTACACGAAAACAGTTGCGATAGAACAGAAGGAAACAGGGCATAAGATTATTGCATTCAGCCCGGGCGTTATGGATACAGGAATGCAGGAAACCATTCGCTCCAGCTCGCAAGGTGCGTTTAAAGATGTAGAAAGTTTCCGAGCGCTAAAAGAAAATAATCAACTAAAAGATGCTGATATGATAGGCGGAGTGTTGATTGATATTCTAATGGATGACAACATTGAAAACGGGAAAATATATGATGTGAAAGAGTATCTTTAATCCTTATAAAAAGAAAGCAAAGGCTTTTTCTCAAAAAAATAGTCATTCGCCTTCCCAATCTGGATGAACGTGCATAAGTTAAAGTAGTTCAGATAGAGGAGGTTATACACATGGGTAAAGAATGTTGTGAGCATGATTGCAATAATCAAAGCTTCGGCTCAGCGGGCTTTGCGTTATTAGTTGTGTTATTTATTTTGTTAATTATTATTGGAACAGCATACTCAGGCAACCAGGGCTACAATGGTGGCTATTACTGTTAATAATGTTAGAAAACTTGGTTGTCACCAAACCTTTAGGTGACAACCTTAGTTACACTGATGCAGTAAGAAAGTTTATACTTTCTTAACTGCCAATAGAAGAAGCCTTCCCCGGCAAGGATTTGTTGCCGGGGAAGGCTTCTTCTATTTGTCACCTAGATGTTGCAGTGTTTCCAGTGTTACTTTTTTACGCAAATAATTTTGTGTAAAAATAGTTATGAGAAGTATAACAACAAGCAGGGTGAACAGCATCATATAGGCGCTGGTAATTGCCGTATTCCACAGAAGTATCGTTATAATTCCAAACAAAGCAACTTGGCCGAGAAAAATAAAAAACGGAATGAATCTTCCTTTAAATAATTCCTGTTCATCTGTCCAGTGAAGTTTCGGATTTTGAATATCAACGATAAAATTAATCATGACAGCTAACCAATTATATAACAAGGAAATAACAATCCAGCCAATGAAGATGGGAACAGGAAGTTGGATATAAATACCGACACCAACGATAAGAATAAAGGGCAGCAGTGCCACCAGATAGGCAATAAATAATTTTGCGTTAATTAATTGACGAAAAGGAATCGGTAAAAATAACATTAATTTTCGGCTTTCCCCTTCTCTCGAAATGGATGTAAAAGCTGTTGCATTCATGCTGAATATCAATACCGAGACCATAAATAAGATAAGCAAAAGGTTTTTCTCCGGTACAGCAGTAATGAGCGCAGTCAGTTCCTCTCCCATATCCAAAAACAGAATCACAGTCAGGAATACCGGGAAAAATAAGGATTGAATGACACACTGCATCAGAAAGGCAGGGGTGCGAAAAATGACTTTTACGTCCTTAAGCATATATGTGATGAGACTGGAACGCTGTTTTGTCAGTTTCTGTGCGGCTCTATCCGATAAACTGCCTTTGCTCCCGGAACTCATTCCGCGGACACCTTTCAAATAAAAACGCTGACCTGCCCAAACAAACAATAATACACTGATTATAAATAAAAGCAGCAGGGCAAGCAGAGACAAAAAACCGGACCAGCTGGCCGCAAAATGAAGACTGCCTGCACCGAAGTAAGCGGGCGGAAAAATCAGGGTAATTAATCGCATAAAGCCTTCCTGTTCTTGCATATAGGTCATTAATGTATCCATTAACGCGCTGCTATCCATATTTAACCGAATCACCACATTGATGAGAATAACAAACAGCAAAGAGGCGGTCCCCATAAAGATTTTAGAACGATCTTTATTTTTAGCAATATTGACATAACGCATAATAAACATAAGAATAACAGCAACGAGACTAAATGGAATAATAGGAAAAATGATAAATAAAATAAAACCATAAACATAAAATAAAAAAGGTGCATCGCTTAAACTTCCATACATAAATAGAAAGGGAAGCAACATAAATGCAGCAGCGAAATAATTATAAATTAACGGGTTTGCTGCCTTCCCGGCTAGTAATTGATAAGGATGAACCGGTAACGGGATATAAGCTGAAATATCATCGGAAAAATAAAAAGCAGATAAAATCATAACAAATGATAAAAACATTAAGACAATTGCAACAGAGAGAAGCACTAACCCGAGAAGCATACTTTCCTGGTTTATTTCAGCCAGAAAATTGTAGCTGTAGGTAAGCATGGAATGCAGCCCTTGCAGAACCAAAATAGCAAACGGAATTAAAAAAATAGCGAGAATAACGTACACCCATGCGTTACTCTGTTTTCCAGCAGAAGAATACTGCATTTTTAACATGATCTTGGTCAGTGTCCATGTATTACGCATCATTGGTCAACTCCAAAAATACATTTTCAAGGGACTGATCTGTATGGTATTCATCCTGCAGTTCCTCTATCGTACCGTAAAATAAAAGCCTGCCATGATTAATAATCGCTACTTCATCACAGAGCTGTTCTACGACTTCCAGCCCATGACTGGAAAAGAATACAGTTTTTCCTTTGTCGGCATGCTCCCGCATCATTTGTTTTAAAGCATAGGATGATTTTGGATCCAGACCGGTCAGCGGTTCATCTAAAATCCAGATATCCGGATCGTGCAGCAGTACAGATGTAATCATTATTTTTTGCCGCATGCCATGAGAGTAGCTCTGAATATAATTTCCCAGTGCATGATCAATCGCAAATTGTTTGGCATAATATGTTATTTTTTCTTGGCGCTCCTCTGCAGGGACTTGATATATATCTGCAATAAAATTTAAATATTCCATCCCTTTTAATCGCAGAAAGATATCTGAACGATCAGGTACAAAACCGAAATTTTGTTTTGCTTTTAACGGGTCCTTTTCAATATCAATGCCATTTAATGTAATGGTTCCATCATCAATTGGCAGAATACCGGTCATCATATTAATCGCAGTAGATTTGCCGGCACCGTTAGGTCCCAGAAAGCCAATGATTTTCCCGTCAGGTATAACCAGGGAAAGATCTTCAATAATTTTCTGATTGCCATCGAAACTTTTATTCACGTCAGAAATTTCTATCATCGTGTAACCTCCAACTCTATTTACTTGTCCAAATATATATTTTAGAGGATGTTCAAAAAGTCCAATAAAAATGACGCGGCGAGATTTCTGCGTTGACTAGCAAATTCCAATACTCACGTATTATAAAACATACGCTCCGTTTGGAATTTGCTAGTCGCCTTGAACTTCTTGGTCCTATTTATCGGACTTTTTGAACACACACTTTAAGGAAATATATGTTTATGATAACATGCGGTTTCTTTTTATCAATAAATTGCAGTTACTATTTTGCAGACAGAAGCTATTTTTTGCTTAATGTATAGCCGGACATTCTGGCATGATTTTCTATTTCCCTCCGTCAGAAAATTTGTGCTTAAGGGCAGGAAAAGGGTCTTTACTATCCGATTCAGAATGGTTGTGTTAAAATTTACAATGGAATATGGGTGTGAAACATTATATAAAATTGAATTGATTTCCTATATAGTATCGTGACTAAAGAATACAGAAAGGAAGAAAATTGATGATTACCAGAAAAAGTAAAAGAGAAGTACAACAAATGCAAGACGCCGCAGATTTGCTTGTTGCTACACATAAAGAAATTGCTAAAAGGGTTAAGCCGGGTGTAACAACGCTGGAACTGGATACATTTGTGGAGAAATTTTTGGAAGAGCATGGCGCTACGCCGGAGCAAAAAGGCTATAATGGTTATCCTTATGCTATCTGTGCTTCTTTAAACGATGAAATATGTCATGGCTTTCCGACAGACAGACCATTAGAAGAAGGAGATATCCTGACAGTCGATATGGTCGTTAACTTAGATGGAGGTCTAGCTGATTCTGCATGGACATATGCTGTGGGAAATGTAGATGAAAAAGGGCAGAAGCTGATTGACGTTACGAAGGAAGCATTGTATCGCGGAATTGCCCAGGCAAAACACGGTAACCGTCTTGGAGACATTGGTCATGCCATTCAGTCTTATGCAGAAGCAGAAGGTTTTTCCGTTGTGCGTGACTTTACTGGTCACGGAATCGGACCTACGATTCATGAAGAACCGCATGTTCCGCATTATGGGTTGCCTAATAAAGGAATCCGTTTGAAAGAAGGAATGGTCATTACAATCGAACCAATGATTAATGAAGGCGACTGGCGCAGTAAGATGGATGATAACGGCTGGACGGCCAGAACGATTGATAAAGGACGTTCTGCACAGTTTGAACACCAAATCGTTATCACGAAAGATGATGCGATCATTCTGACAGATCAAGATAAATAAGCAGCAAGAAGCCCTGATGAACGATATACGCATCAGGGCTTTTGTTTGTTATTTTTTAGCTGTTCTCGCGCCAAATAAAATAGTAATGATCGGGCTCAGCAGACAGAAAAACGCAAACGGCAGGTACGTCAGTACAGGAACACCTAAGACGTCTGCGATAAATACGCCGCATACACTCCAAGGAACAAGCGGATTAATCACTGTCCCTGCATCTTCTAACGTCCGGGATAAAGCTTTTTTTGTTAATCCTGCCCGTTCATAAATTTGCTGAAATGTTTCTCCGGTTAATAGAATAGAAAGGTATTGTTCGCCGATGAAAACATTGACTCCAATTGCCGTACAAGCGGTTGAAGCAATAATCGATCTGGTTCTTCTCAGTCTGGTTTGAAGTGCCTCCAGAATGACCGGAAGAATTCCCGTCACGAATAATAATCCGCCAAAGCTTAACGCAAGGAGTACAAGGGCAATTGTGAAAAACATGCCTTCCAGACCGCCCCTGGTAAGTAATTCATTTACAGGATCAAACTCGGAATTTCCAATATATCCGCCGAACCAAATCCCCGGAACAGCCGTTAACGGAAATTTATTAACAGCAATTGCAAAAATACTGGCAACGATACTGCTGATAGACAGAGATATGAAAGCGGAAAGTTTAAAAATCGTACAAATAATTAAAACGATTAATGGAATCCAGGAACTCCAATGCACTAGACCTGTAGCTTGTAATGCTTCCTGGTATTGTGCAATATTATTGCCTGCATGAGATTCGTTTGGCGATAAGATAGCAAAAGCAATAAAAGATATAATAAATGCAGGCACCGTTGTTAAACTGATATGTTTAATATGTTGAAACAGATCCACGCCTACGATGGTGGAAGCAAGGTTGGTTGTATCCGACAATGGCGACATTTTGTCCCCGAAAAATGCGCCGGAAACAATTGCGCCTGCTGTGATAGCTATCGAGGCATCCATGGCACCAGCCATACCTAATAAAGCTACGCCGACTGTGGCTGTTGTGGTCAGAGAACTTCCTAAAGAAATACCGATAATTCCTGTAAGGGCAAAGACAACTGCATAAAACCATGTCGTCGAAATAATAGATAGTCCGGTCATCATCAGAACAGGTATCGTTCCGCTGATCATCCAGCTGCTGATTAAAATACCAATAACAAAAAATAAAAAGACTGCCCCCATGGCAGACCCGGCACCTAAAGCCATTGCATGCTGCAGGGATGGATAACTGATCTTATGCCATAAACCATAGGCAATCAGAATAAAAATCCCGATGAGGATAGGGACATGCGGTGCAACATCCAGACCGATCATAAATAAGCTGATAATCACTACAATCATGAAAAGAAAAATGATTGAACCGGTTAATGATGGTTGGTGTTCTGCTTTGATTGAATTCATTTTTAATTCCTCCTGTTTGGTTGTTCCAATGCCATTATGATTTTCACATGAAGTACGCAGGATGGTTAGCATTTTTTTACCAATAAAAAAACTCCGCCCCTAAGAATAGGGACGAAGCACAGCTCCGCGTTACCACCCTGGTTGATGCACAGATGGGTGCATCCGCTTGATTGCAGTGACAAGTATTCTTGCAAAGCCTGTAATTCGAATCCATTATACACCAAGGTTTTCACCAGCCACCTCGTCTCTCATATCCTGTGATATAATGGTCTACTGCGGACTTTTCTTGTCTGACGATAAGATTGTTAATACTGACTATACAATTAATTTACTCGAATTGTCAATAAGAGATTTAAATAATAGGTATCTAACTATCCATTTTGGTTAGCACAGTATGTTTGTACTGTTTCTTTTCAAAAGCAGTTTAGTTTTCTCTTTTCGCAGATAAATTTACAAGAATTCCGGCACAAATCATCATCATGATAATGGAAGAGCCTCCATAGCTGATGAATGGCAAGGTTACGCCTGTTATTGGTAATAGTCCAGAGATCGCTCCTAGATTGATTACTGCCTGAATCATAATCAGAAAGGTCATTCCAATTGCTAATAATTGATAAAAGGAATTGGATAACTGTTTGGCGATGAAGATACCTCTGAACAGAATAATCATATAACAAGCAAAAACGATCAATAAACCTGCAGCTCCGAGCTCTTCTATTGTAATGGCCATAATAAAGTCGGTATGTGCTTCTGGAAGATATCCGAGCTTTTGAACACTGTTGCCTATTCCATTTCCCATGATTCCGCCGCTATTGATCGCAAGCAAAGAGTTAGCCAGCTGATAGCCGCCCTCTGAAAACTCCTCAAACGGATTCCTGAAAGAAGTTAAACGATTCAAACGATAGGCAGAACTGAAGGCGAAGTAAACAATACCTATAGCAGCAACACTTCCTAATAAAAGAAGATGCCGCATTTTCACACCGCTGCATGTAACAATAATGCCGCAAGCAGCTAAAATAATGCCGGCCGCTCCTAAATCAGGCTGTGATAAAATAAGTAAAAATACAATAAGCAATATGATGACTGGAGGCAGCACCCCCTGTACAAAATGGTTGATATATGCCTGTTTTTTTGCATAAATCGAGGCAAAGTAAATCACCATGGATATCTTTACCATTTCTGAAGGCTGAAATAAAAAACCTCCAATTGAAATCCAGCGCTGAGAGTAGTTGCGCTCTACTCCTATACTCGGCAGCAGGACAGCTATTAACAGAATGAATGAAAGCATAACTAGCGCCGGGCTCCATCTGGCATACAGCGCAGGATTTATTAATGCAGCCAGGATAAAGAAGACCATGCTGATCAAGAGCCATTGCAACTGTTTTACAAAAAAGTAATTTCCGCTATTATAATACATTTCTCCAATTGGAAAGCTTGCACTGTACACCATCATCAGTCCAAAAATGGATAAAATAAAAACCACAGCAATCAACAAAAAATCCATTTTTTTCACTTTTGCCCAAAGCATATTCTCATCCTCACTACATAAAAATCATGCCCGAACTGCTCTTTTTGAGAACAAATTATGTTTGCATACCATAATGGCATATTGCCGGCCAGGCTGATCATTATTGAAATATATTTAAAATACTTAAAAAGCAAGATTTTCGGTAATTCTTATTCAATATACTAGGGGTGTTGACATTTCGTCAAATAGCGCAGCGTTTTTCTCCCAACTTGTAATAAAAACGGAACATACAATAACGAAAACGAACCATTTCCTAAGAATATAGAAAATGGTTCGTTTTCATTTCTGCAGTTTAATTTTTGTTGATGTCATAAGGTTCAATGTGGATTAATGCATGGTTAATGCCATATTTTTGATAAAGGTAATCTTCAATATGTTCCGTGATGGCGTGGCTATCCGTTACATTTAAGGTGGGTTCCACTAAAATAGTGATATCTAAAAGCTCCTGATTTCCATGGATGCGCCCTTTAATATCGTTTACTTCCTGTACATTCTCAAAGGTGCGGATCTCTTCTTTCATTTCATCCAATTTTTCATGATCAAATCCATCCGTTAACGTTTCGGTGGAGTCTTTAAAAATATCCCAGGCTGTTTTACAAATGATAAATCCGACCAATATGGCTACAATCGGATCAAGCCAGAATAATCCAAATTGTGCTCCGATAATCCCGATAAACACGCCAATGCTGACAAAAGCGTCAGAACGGTTATCCATAGCAGCGGCATAAAGGGCACTGCTGCCGACTTTTTTGGATAGTTTCAAATTGTAGCTGAAGACACCAAGCATGATAAACGCAGCAAATATAGCTACCCAAGCTGTCAGCATACCAGGTTGCTCATAATCAGAAGTGTAAAGCGATTGACTGGCTGTAAATATGACTTGAAGGCCGATAAATACCATAACAAAAGCGGCGAATAAAGAAGCAATACTTTCTGCCCGATAATGGCCGTAACGATGAATAGAGTCAGCAGGCTTTCGGGCGATTTTTAATCCAACTAATACAGCAACGGAAGTAATAATATCGGTAAAGTTATTTAAACCGTCTGCACGCAGTCCTTCCGAATTTCCGACAGATGCAATAAAAAGCTTTATAACTGCCAGAAATATATAGGCAATGATACTTAGCCAGGCGCCCTTATCACCTGTTTTTACATTTTCATTATAATGATTCATAGCTATCCCACCATGTTTTCAATTTAAATTCGTTGGACAGGCCAACATTTTTGTACATTATTTGGCATTTTTTGAAACGTTGCATAACCTCATACAAATAGTCCTGCGATGATTTCAAGTTAGCTTTTATAGTCTAACAAATTACATACTGGTGGGTCTAGAGAAACATAAGAGACTGCAGGAAGAGTTATTGATAATTGTAAGCATCTTTTCCTTTAGGAAACATTCATTGCTTTGGCTGTACTTATCGACGTTTCTTTTTATAATATAAGAACGTCATCTAATATTTAACGCAACTTTCGCACTTTAAAAAGTAACTTCTTTTCCGTACAGCTGTTGATAGAGGAGAAGGAAAAGTGTAAGATGACCGCGGCGGACCGTTTTGCTTTCCGACGTACAACGGTTTTTGATGGGGCGAGTAACCGCAGTCCCAGGACGTACTAGTGCAGACGTTGCAACAACGGTTTTAATGGGGTGAGTAAGCGCAACCCCAGGACGTTGCGACTTTAGTCTGCCTAGGGGCACGCTCTTCAGCTAACTTTTGCCAAGAAGAGCGCTTGGCAAAAGGGCATCTTCAGAGGGTGCTGATCCCTCGTCCAGCTACAAGCGTCAAAAACTAGACAACTTCCCGAGAGCGCCCTACGATAAAGAAGACTTAGCGATTGGCAAGTCGGCAGGCGCAGACAGAGCTAAAGTCGCACTTATGCCCCGCGGGTGAAAGTCATCATCCGTTCGTAAACTCACGGTGATTCCTTTATCTCAGTTGCTTCGGTCCAGTTGTTACGTTTTTAAACGACACTTTCCGCTTTCCTTTCAGGAGTCAAAACGGTCCGCCTCCGCTAGTGGGATGTTCTATGCATGAAACAGCTGAACAAATAAAAATAGATCAGACAGAACAAACTTTTTCGTGGTGCTTGGTAGCTGAAGCTGTCCCCATGGAAATCGGAAGGCTTGGCCGGAGCGGAAGCTATACACCATGCCCTGCTCTAAAAATAGAAGGACGCTCTAACGAAAAACAAGCATGAGAATAGAAATCATGTTTATTCTTAGGTGTGAAAGTTGAGTATTTAAAAATACTTTATAGTTGAAATTTATAGAAAGTTTGTGCATAATGGATAAAAGCCTTTAAGGGGGAATCATCCATGAAACAAGAAAAAGTCGTTTATCGCTTTTTTCAATATGTAGGTGAACCGTTGACTGCCCGAAAGGAATTAGCATTTGAAGACAAGCTGATTGCACAATTCGTTTTAGACGAACTTGTGTTTAACTGGAACAAATCGCACTTGGAAGACAAAATCAATCAAGCCATTGACGCAAATAATCATTCAGACTTTAAACAATATAGTGAAGCTTATAAACAATATGTATGGGAAGATTAATATAAAAGGCACAGGCCGCATAGATTAGTGTGTCTGTGCCTTTTATTTTTTAAAATTAAATTTTGTTAAATTATGAAAATAGATAGGATTAACAAAATAAATCCATTATAATGCAGGTAAAGGGGGGGGGATATAGTGGAAGCAAAATCGAAAAAGAAAATACAGCGCAGTTGGATGATGTATGATTTTGGGAACTCTGCTTTTGCAACGACGATCATGGCTGCTGTCCTTCCAGTCTATTACTCATCGGTTGCTGCATCTGGTTTGGAAGGGAACATCGCGACAAGTTACTGGGGTTATTCTCAATCTATTTCTGTACTTATTGTAGCAATTTTGGCTCCAATTCTGGGGGCAATCAGTGATTTTTCGGCAGCGAAGAAAAAATTTCTCCGGTTTTTTGCATTTATGGGTATTATTGCGAGTGTTTTAATGATTTTTATCAGTGAAGGAGATTATCTGCTTGCTTCCATCTTATTTATTATCGGATCCATCGGATTTTCCGGCGGGAATATATTTTATGATGGATTTTTACCTGAAATTGCAGATGAGGAAGAGATCGATAAAGTGTCCTCGGGCGGGTTTGCATATGGATATATCGGCGGCGGTGTTTTATTGGCTATTAATGTGATGATGATATTAAATCCATCTTGGTTTGGCATTGCCGGTACGGAATGGGCAAGCCGCATTTCACTGGCATCGGTGGGTATCTGGTGGCTTATTTTTACCATTCCGCTGCTGAAAAATATCAAAGAAGAGAAAAAAGAGAACCCGGAACGCACCAAATCGTATATTTCTATTGGCTTTTCCAGAGTCGGCAACACTTTCCGGGAAATAAAGCGGTTTAAGCAACTATTGATTTTTCTGCTGGCTTTTTGGCTTTATAATGACGGTATATCAACGATTATACGAATGGCAACCGTATATGGAAGTGAAATAGGCATTGGCCAAAATGATTTGATTGTTGCTTTATTAATTACCCAATTTGTCGGTATTCCGTTTACATTCTTTTTTGGCTGGCTGGCAACAAAAATAACTGCAAAGAAAGCGTTATTTATCACATTATATATTTATTTAGGCATTGTTATTATCGGTTATTTTATGAGCACCGCTCTCCATTTTTATATATTAGCCATTATTGTAGGGATGGTTCAGGGAGGAGCACAATCATTGAGCCGGTCCATTTTCGGACGGATGATTCCAACTGGCAAGCACGCGGAATTTTTCGGTTTCTACGGTATTTCTTCCAAGTTCGCAGCTGTTATCGGTCCGTTTATATTTGCGCTGGTTGGCCAGTTGACGGGGAATAGCCGTTTAGGAATACTTTCCTTGATTTTCTTTTTTATCGCCGGAATTGCTCTCCTGAAATGGGTAGATGTTGATAAAGGGATAGAAGAAGCGAAACGTGCTTCGCATAAAAAAGAAGAAGTTGACGTACGTCCGCAATAACAAAAAGCACATGCTGCCAGTGATGAGACTTGAGCATGTGCTTTTTCTATCATACAATCGGAACACTGAAACGGTTGCTGTCCTGATTTGCCAAAGGCGTTCCTGTATCATATGAAATATTGCCGATTCGGCGGGAGAGCTGTTCATATACAGAAGTTCCGCCTTCCTTCCAATAATCCGCAACAAGCGGCAATAAACTGACTGCATCATGGAAGGCGTCCTCGTATAATTCGGCAAAACTTTCTTGACGCACCTCTCCTGTAGCTGCATGCATCCAAGGTTTTTTTGCTTCATTCAGATAATCGATCGATGTATTGACAGGCTGATGAGAATAAGAGCTGATAAACGGTTTTAAGATTTTATTTTTCCACCCGTCCGGATCAGCAAACAGTTTTTGGGCAGTAATCATATCCTGATAAGCGGTTTGGATGTCTTGCATTTGAAAAGACAAAGCAGGATAAAATTTGCGGATACTGTCATCCAGCAAGTACAAAATGGATGCGGGTAAAGGATTACCGACATTTATCTCTGCATATGCTGGATGTTTCCAAAGCTCCATTTTACGAGTGCGGAATGCCCAAATAGTATCAATGATGGTTTCCAATTTTTGATGTTTGCTGCCTTGATAACCCGCCCGGTAATGGATATAAGGGTGTGTATGACGGTCTAATAAATGATGCGTGATAAAGCCCATAACATAAACCTTTGTTTCATCGGATTGTTTACCAGCGCTTTCAATCAGGTGCATCAGAAAAGGACCGCATTGTTTTGTGTGGAGGGCATTGCCGATATCCTTCCCAGTATTATTCGACAGCCAAGGCCAAAATCGGTAATAAAAGAAAGGATCAGGCCCCTGTGCTCCCAAAAACAGCGTATATCGATAATCGGAATGATGCGACTCGCAGGACAGCGCATTACAAACATCTTCTGCGAAAAAAATATGTGTCCAAATATTCGGCATAATGCATTCCTCCTTTCTTTCAAATTGAAATACGCAAAAAATGAAGATAATTTTCGGAAAAGTAATTATTGCTGTATTATATCATGAAAAAGAAATCGAAATAAATTAAAAAATTTGATACACTAGAAAGGGATTCAAGGAAAAGTTTCAAGGAGGAGTTAAGATGGATTATCGTATAGAAAAAGATACTATTGGGGAAATCAACGTACCAGCAGACAAATTTTGGGGAGCACAAACACAGCGCAGTAAGCAGAACTTCCCGATTGGTCAGGAAACCATGCCTGTCGAAATCATTAAAGCGTTTGCAATTCTGAAAAGAAGTACAGCGGTTGCTAACTTTGAATTAGGATTAATGGAAGAAGAAAAAGCAGAAGCGATTAAATACGCTGCGGACCAAGTATTATCAGATAAATTAAATGACCACTTTCCATTAGTCGTTTGGCAAACTGGAAGCGGTACACAATCCAATATGAATGTCAATGAAGTACTGGCTTACGTTGGAAATGAGTGGCTCAATGAGAAGGGCAGCGAATTAAAACTGCATCCTAATGACGATGTAAACAAGTCGCAGAGTTCGAATGATACATATCCTACTGCCATGCATGTAGCAGCTGTATTAAAGCTGGAGGACACGGTTCTTCCTGCTGTCAAGCAACTCTCGAACACACTGGATGAAAAGCAGAAGAAGTTCGCTGATATTGTTAAAATTGGCCGTACCCATTTGCAGGATGCAACGCCATTAACACTCGGGCAAGAAATCAGCGGCTGGCACCGTATGCTGGAAAAATCCTATACCATGATTAAAGAAAGCAATGAGCATCTGCGTGAGCTGGCTATCGGCGGAACAGCGGTAGGAACTGGTTTAAATGCTCATCCAGACTTTTCAGTAAAAGTATGTGAAGCTATTTCAGCGTACACCGGAAAAACATTCATCTCTGCAGAAAATAAATTTCATTCATTGACAAGCCATGACGAAACAGTATATGCACATGGTGCCTTAAAAGGACTGGCAGCAGATATGATGAAAATTGCGAATGATGTACGCTGGTTAGCAAGCGGTCCGCGCTGCGGAATCGGAGAAATTGCCATTCCGGCAAACGAACCGGGAAGCTCTATCATGCCAGGCAAAGTGAATCCGACACAAAGTGAAGCCGTGACCATGGTTGCTACTCAAGTAATGGGAAATGATGCAGCAATTGGTTTTGCAGCGAGTCAGGGGAATTTTGAGTTAAATGTATTCAAGCCGGTGATTGCATATAATTTCTTGCAATCCAGCCAATTATTAGCGGATAGTATATTGTCCTTTGATGAACGTTGTGCAGCCGGAATTGAAGCAAATCTAGAAAATATTGAAAAGAATTTGCGGGACTCCTTGATGCTGGTCACTGCATTAAATCCGCATATCGGCTATGAAAATGCAGCAAAAATTGCTAAAACAGCGTTTGCAGACAATGCTACGTTAAAAGATACAGCCGTAAAACTGGGACTATTAACAGCAGAACAATTTGAGGAATATGTTAAACCAGAAGAAATGACGTATCCAAAATAACTAAACGAAAAACTGCCGGATCGGTGATATCCGGCAGTTTTTTGGTTATACATGTTTGCTCGCATACTAAAAAAGGAAACAAAAAACGGTCTGTTAAAATCGGGAGAAACAGGATAAGACCGCATCATGCGCTGTACATTGAAAAGTTGCCATAGTTATTACCAATAATTAACTATCATAAGATCGGTGAAATTGCAGATGATAGGTGTACAGGAGGTGATAACTATGGCAAACAACAACTCAAACCAATTAGTAGTACCTGGAGTTCAACAGGCTCTTGATCAAATGAAATACGAAATTGCTCAAGAATTTGGTGTGAATCTTGGTGCAGATTCAACTTCCCGTGCAAACGGTTCTGTAGGCGGAGAAATCACAAAACGTCTTGTTCAAACTGCTCAACAACAAATGCATCATGGTCAATAATTTTATTAAACAAAATATTACTGGCTAAAAAGGGGAGCTTATCATAAGCTCCCCTTTACCAATATAAAGGCAATACACTTATTAACGTATCCGATGCTCATTATCTTTGTCGAAGAAGTGGACTTTAGGCATATCAAAGGAAAGTTCCAGACTGTCTCCGCCGTTTATATCTGCCCGGGAATCTACACGTGCAACAAATTCCTGGCCATTGATATTGGAATAGAGAATAGACTCCGCTCCCATGAGCTCAGCAACTTCAATTTTTGCTGTCAGTTTGGACTCAGCGGATGCTTCTAAAAACACTAATTCATCGTGAATATCTTCAGGCCGTACCCCGATAACCAGCTCTTTTCCTTCATATCCCTGATCTTTTAAAGGTTTAAGCTTGGGCTGCGGAATGAGAAAAGAATTATCACCAATTATAAATTTATCCCCTTCCAAGGTACCAGTAAAAAAGTTCATTGATGGGGAACCGATAAAACCGCCGACAAATATGTTTTCCGGAGAATCATATACCTCTTTCGGCGCACCGACCTGCTGGATAATACCATCCTTCATTACCACTAATCGTGTCGCCATTGTCATCGCTTCAGTCTGGTCATGGGTTACATAAATCGTTGTGGTTTGCAGACGCTGATGCAGTTTTTGAATTTCTGCGCGCATTTGCACACGTAATTTGGCGTCTAAGTTGGATAATGGCTCATCCATTAAGAAAACTTTTGCATCCCGGACAATCGCACGACCTAATGCCACACGCTGTCTTTGTCCGCCGGATAATGCTTTCGGTTTTCTGTCTAAGTATGCTTCCAATCCTAAGATTTTAGCCGCTTGATCAACACGTTCTTTAATTTCTTCTTTTTTAAATTTTCGCAGTTTAAGTCCAAAAGCCATATTATCATATACATTCATATGCGGGTATAAAGCATAGTTTTGGAACACCATCGCAATATCACGATCTTTGGGGGAAACATCATTCATTAACGTATCATTAATAAATAATTCTCCGCCAGATATTTCTTCTAAGCCGGCAATCATACGGAGGGTAGTTGATTTTCCACAACCGGACGGGCCGACAAATACAATGAATTCCTTGTCCTGAATATGCAAGTTAAAATCCTCTACCGCTAAAACATCTTTTCCATATACTTTTTGAATATGATCCAGTTTTAATTCTGCCATGTATTTTCCTCCTAAGTTTTACGTAAATATAAATTCGTGAAAGCGTTTTTATTAACTGTTTTCAGTGTACGGAAAAAGCGGTAAAAATCATATGGAGGTATTGCATAAAATTATGTATCGCTATTGTGCATGTTTGCCAAAATGGCTAAATAAACCGTGAAAGCTTTATCGAATTGCTTTATATCCATGCCTGTACTTTCGTGAAATTTATCTAGCCGATACTGTAAACTGTTTCGGTGAATATAAAGTTTTTTAGCTGTTTCTGAAACATTTAAATTACATTGGATAAACATGCGCATCGTTTCCAAAGCTTCTGAATCACTCTGAAACTCCTTTAAAATCCAGTCGCTTACCAGGTGCCGTTCATTTACATGGAGTTTTCCGACAAGGAACAAAGGATAGATTTCACTATAATCCACGACAGCATGATCCGTTTTGGGAATGGCCAGCTCTGCCATTTGTATCAGTTGGTCTGTATAATCAGCCAAATTTTTATCATTTTCTAGATAGGGACCGATGAGAAAGGTGAGTTTTACATATAATTCCCCCATAAAGGTATCTGCAATATGGTGATAGGTGATATCTTCCTCTGGTAAGCTGTTTTTGTCTTCGATAATAAACCCTTGCTTAGGGTTGTTCCAGAGAATCGATACGTCATCTTTAAAAAAGGCCTGCAGTGTTTTCTTAAAAATGGTTGTATCCATCTGTCCTTTTTCAATTTGGAAGAAAATAAAACGGTACCGTCCGTCTTTTCCTAAGTTTTTATCTTGTTGTGTTTGGATTCGTGATTGCCATTCTTTTTCTTTCCATGTTTTTTCAGGTAATTCTATATGGTAAGGAATTAGAAAAGTACCTAAGAGCATTTGGTCTTTTTCAGTTAATTCTTTTATGTCGATGCCTATAATTTTATTATCTAATTGATACCATTGAAAATCCGGATCGACAGTTTGTTGTACTTTGGAAAGTTCTATCAAGCTTGGAAACAGCTTTTTTAATCGTTGTAAATGCAATGTGTCATCTCCTTTTTTATGTATATAAGAACAATCAAAACATTCCTTGTTGTGGTTTCTTATATTTGTTGAATAGATATGGCTATACATACGCTGACAGCTTTGTTATAGTAGCAAGAGACAATGAAGGAGGAGTTAATTTAATGGCAAATTTACAAGAACAAGCAAATCAATTAGAACAAGCACTACGTGAAAGCCAAGAATTTCAAGATCTAAAACAAGCTTATGAAGCAGTAATGGCTGACGAAGTTGCCAAGCAAATGTTTGAAAACTTTCGTGAAACACAACTAAACCTTCAGGAAAAACATATGCAAGGCGTAGATATTCCTGAAGAGGAAATTGAACAAGCAAGACAGATTGTTGAAACAGTTCAACAACATGAGGCAATCTCTAGACTCATGGAAGAAGAACAAAAGTTAAACAATGTGATTAATGAAGTTTCACAAACGATTACCAAACCATTAGAAGAACTCTATGGTGCGAATGAATCGAACGAATAATGAAAATGTAAAACCCCGACGCTGCTTTTTAGCAGCAGCGGGGTTTTTTAACGATGAAAAAGAACCAATTTTGCACTTGGACTGACACAACGATGTGTGTAATCCAAGTATCCTTTTTCCTCAAGTATCGCTGTTCCAATGTGCTTTGCTTCTGTATCTGCTGAAGCATCAAAATGCTCATCAAGCAATTTCTCGCCATCTTTTGAAAATACCGTCAAATAATATGCGACCATCATATAGCCTCCTTAACTTGAAACCGTTTCATAAACTTATTGTAAAACAAGGAGAAAAATGCTGCAATGAAAATGGGCATTGTTAATTTTCATTGCAGCATATATGATGAAGAGGATAAAAGAAGAAATAACCATTGAAACTTTTTTGATGGTGCCACGTATTACAAAAGGAAGGGAGAGAGGTATGTGCTAAAATTATCAAATGTAACTAAGCGCTTCGGAAATCATACGGCCGTTGACCATTTGTCTCTAGAAATCCCGGAAAGTGAAATGTTTGGCTTTTTAGGCGGAAATGGTGCGGGTAAAACAACGACTTTTCGTATGATTCTCGGATTGCTTGATCAAACGTCAGGGGATATTACCTGGCAGGGCGGACCGATTTCTTATAACCAAAGCCATTTAATTGGCTATTTGCCAGAAGAAAGAGGTTTATACCCTAAATTAACTGTAAAAGAACAAATTATTTACTTAGGTCGGCTGCGCGGAATGAAAAAGCAGGATGTTCTTCAAAAATTAGATGCATGGCTGGAACGGTTTAAAGTGCCGGAATATCTGGATAAAAAAGTAGAGGAATTGTCTAAAGGGAATCAGCAGAAAATTCAGTTTATCTCTGCGGTGATCCATGAACCAAAGCTGCTGATACTGGATGAGCCGTTTTCGGGATTAGATCCGTTAAACGTTGAAATGCTGAAGGAGGCCGTTCTCGATTTAAAAAACCAGGGGACGTCTATTGTGTTCTCTTCTCATCAGATGGAGCACGTAGAGGAAATGTGCCAGCATATTTGTATTTTGCAAAAAGGGACACCTGTAGTTCATGGTTCATTACGAGAAATCAAACAAGAATTTGGAAAGAAGAATCTGAATATCCGTGGTGATTTTTCCATGGAATTTTTAAAGGATTATCGTGGCGTGGCCTCTTATAAAGAACTGCCGGATGGATGTGCATTACAGATTGAGGATGAACAGGCAGCGCAGGATATTTTCGCCGGATTACAAGGCAAAGGGTTTGTCCGGAAATTTGAAATAGAAGAGCCTTCGTTAAATGATATCTTCATTGCAAAGGTAGGTGCTTCTTATGAATAAATTCTGGACGATTGTTGGTCATACTTATTTTTCAAGGGTAAAATCGAAATCATTTATTATTACGACCGTGATTACATTAACTATTATTATTGGTATGGCAAATTTACCTTCTATCATTGATATGTTTTCAGGAGAGGATGAGTCGGATGACGTACTGGTCATGGATGAATCTGGAATGTATGGAGATTATTTGCTGGAAGAAGGAGTGAGTGAAGGAGCCGGGGTTTCCTTTGAGAATTTTGAAGGAACCGAGGAAGAGGCGAAAGAAGCGGTTATCGACGAAGAATATGACGGGCTGCTTGTCGTAACTGCCGATGAAGATAACCTGCCTGAAGGGGAATACTATGCCAATCGTATTTCTGAAACAGGAGAACAGGTGCAGATTGAGCAGATATTGCAGCAATTGAAGGTAATGACAGGAACGCAGGAAGCAGGAATCGACCAGCAGACCTTGGATACCATCTACGCTCCTGTAACCTTGCAGACAGAGCAGCTCGATGACAGTGCCCGAACAGCGGAAGAAATGAATCAGTCCAGAGGGCTGGTATATGCGATGCTCTTTATTTTATATATGACGGTACTGATTTATGGACAGATGATTGCTACCGATGTAGCAACAGAAAAATCTTCCCGTGTGATGGAACTGCTTATTTCTAGTGCTCCGCCTATAATGCATATGTTCGCAAAGATTATCGGTATTGCCTTTTTAGGATTGACGCAAATTATTATCCTGCTTGGAGGAGGTTATTTTGCAATTCAGGCAAATGAAGGCTCGATGGCAGGCGAATTTTTTGAAGTCATGGGATTAACGAATAATGATCCGATTATCTATGTTTACGCGGTAGTGTTCTTTTTATTAGGCTATTTCTTATATGCAACATTAGCTGCGATGCTCGGTTCACTGGTAAGCAGAATAGAAGATGTGAATCAGTTGGTGACGCCGATGGTTATGGTGATAGTAGTGGCATTTATCTTGGCAATGATGGGCTTAAGTATGCCGGACTCCACGCTGATTACGGTGACATCTTACATTCCGTTCTTTACACCGATGATTATGTTTTTACGTATTGGTATGCTGAATATTCCTTTCTGGGAGGTAGGTTTATCCATTGGCATTATGGTGGTAACCATTGTTTTACTTGCCGCATTGGCAGCGCGAGTATATAAAGGCGGCGTGCTGATGTATGGTAAATCAGGTTCTCTCAAAGATATCAAACAGGCGATGAAGTTATCGAAAAAGGAATAGAGTAGATAGAGAAAGTCTCCATTGTTTATGTAATAATGGAGACTTTTAAAATCATTTTGCATCTCGAGAAAGGTCTTTTCTTTGACAAAAATACACCAGGGTGGTATTTTAAAAATGTAACCAAAAGGAGGGATATGATGGATTCCTTACATGAACACGCTGTAACACCAAGAACAGATGCAGAGAAAAAAGCAATGACGAATCGATTAAAACGAATTGAAGGCCAAGTACGCGGTATTCAAAAGATGATTGATGAAGATAGATATTGTGTGGACATTCTTGTCCAAATTAGCGCGATTAATTCCGCGTTAAAAAGGGTCGGATTTGAAGTGACAGAACGCCACGTCAAGCATTGTGTCAGCGATGCCGTAAAATCAGGAGAAGGCGAAGAAGCAATCGATGAACTGATGGACGTGCTGAACCAGATGACAAAATAATATAACGTGATAAAAGTCTACACAAGCGGTAGGCTTTTTTTGTTTGTGCGTTTAGCATGAAGGATATAACTCAATTTCGTACTTTAAAAGTAACTTCTATTTCATAGGAACAGGAGTTGATTGTTTCTTTTATACAGCTGAAAAGGAGAAGGTGAGGTGTAAGGTGACCGCTCAGGAGTCAAAACGGTCCGCCTCCGCTAGTGGGGTGTTCTATGCATGAAATAGTTGAACAAATAAACGTAGATCAGACAGAACGAATTTTTCGTGGTACTTGGTAAAAATATTCAGCAAGCATTCCTTTCTGTGCATAAAAGCTATGCTTGATATTATCTATTCATGCTGTCATGATTTGAACTACTAAATCAACCATTTGCAACACCAAATTAATTGTTTATTCAGGCGAAAAGTGATTGCCTCATCTCACCTGAGCAGGGTATTATTTCTTGCAACGCTGTAGCATCCTATTAGAGCGTAGACCAACCACGTAGACTCCTAGTCGGCTAAGACCGGTCACGTCCTGTGACCAACGGCCGACACTAGGACGTCCTGTCCGTCGTGGGAAAGCGTAGTGGGAAGACCCCGCAGGAAAAAAGCGCACTTCTTTTTTTACCCGCGGGGCATAAGAGCGACTTCAGCTCTGTCTGCGCCTGACGGCTTGCCAGTCGCTAAGTCTCCTTTATCGAGGAGGCTGAGCTCAGGGCCCATGGAAAGCGGAGGGCTTGGCCGGAGCGGTTGCTACATACCATATCTTGTTCAAAAATAGCAAGGTTTTGGCGGGAAGAATAAGTGCGGTAACAGAACGTGCATTCTGTTATTTCCTCTGTTAAAATAAGGGTATCATGAAAGCGGGAGTGGGGACAGTGAATTCTGCAGTTACTTTTATCCATGCAGCGGATTTACATTTAGATAGTTTATTTCAAGGGCTCCGGCATGTGCCGGAAAATCTATTTAAAGAGATTCAAGAGAGCACGTTTACGGCTCTGAATCATTTAGTAGATAAAGCAATCGAACATCAGGTGGACTTTGTTTTATTAGCAGGTGATTTATACGATCATGAATCACAGAGCCTCAAGGCGCAAATAAGACTGCGTCGTGCTTTTGAACGCTTAGAAGAACAGCATATTGATGTATATTTGTCTTATGGGAATCATGATTTTACGAAAGGGGATTCTTTCGCTGTGGAATATCCTGATAATGTACATATATTTCCGGATGAGACCGTAACATGGATTCCTTTTTACAAAAACGGCGAGGCTGCAGCAGCGATATATGGATTCAGTTATGAACATCGAGCAGTCTATGAAAATAAAACAGCAGCATACACGCGGACAGAGGAGCATTTTCCGTTACATATAGCGATACTGCATGGCAGTGTAGCAACGAATACAGAGCATGACAATTATGCTCCTTTTCAAATAAGTGATTTGGTAAACAAAGGAATGGATTATTGGGCACTGGGCCATATTCATAAACGGCAGCAACTTCTTGAAAACCCTCCAGTCTTTTACCCTGGCAATATACAGGGAAGACATCGGAAAGAGACGGGAGAAAAAGGCTGTTACCTGATTACCTTAAGTAAACATCAGGTGAAGCAAACCTTTTTACCGCTTCAGGCCATTCGTTATGAAGAAGTGGAAGTGGATATTCGGGATGGTCTGACGCCTTCTCAAGCAGAGAAAACAATCATCAATCAGCTGCCGGAATATAGTGTGCCCACCTTATTCTATTTGCGTATAACAGCGCAAGAGAAAGAAGCGTTTTCTCCGGAAGACGGCCTTATACGGGAACTGATTGAAATCATCAATGAGTCGCTGACAGAAGCTTTTCCATGGCAGTATATTTATCAGCATCAGGTGGTTTTAGAAGAAACATCTCATCAACTGGCAGATGATTTTTTAACAGATATATTACCAGAAGTGGATACAACCTTTATTCATGATGGATTACAAGAAGTCTACCGTCACAAGGATGCACGGAAGTTTTTAACTTCTTTGTCTGATGAAGATGCGCAAGCTGTTAAAAAAGATGCATACAAATTGCTGCATACCTTATTGCGAAAGGAACGGTCAAAGTGAAAATAAAAGAAATAACCATTTACGGCTTTGGCAGATGGATTGATCAGACCTTTTCCTTTTCTGAATCTCATTTGATAACGCTTTTTGGTGATAATGAATCCGGTAAAACAACCTTACATCAATTTATGATTTATATGCTTTTTGGAATGACCAAAAAACAATGCGATTTTTACCGCCCGAAAACAAGCAGTAAACTGGGCGGAAGGATGATTATCGAACATTCTTCTGAAGGAACGATACGGATAGAACGGCTGGATGCCGCAGAGTTAAGGTGTTTTGATAACCAGGGAGAAGAAAAAGATCCGGCCTGGTTTGAATCACTGCTGGGAAATATAAACGCCGAAACGTTCCAATCCATTTATTCCTTTTCTGAACAGGATGTAAATGTACTGGAAGATATGAACGAGGCGGATATCAGCGAATTACTGCTAAGTGTGGGTTTAACAGGATCTGCGGCCATTTACAAGGCAGAGAAGAAGCTGCAGACCGAACTGCAAAAAAGATTCCGGCCGTCCGGGACTAAACCGGTTATCAATGAGAAATTAGGAGAACTGCGCACCAGAGATAAACAAACAGAAGAAAAGAAGCAGCTGGAAAAATCATATAAAGAACAGATAGAAAAAATGCATGCGCTGGAAAACAAACATAAACGAAAAAAAGAACAGATTGCAGAGACTAATGAACAGTTGGAAAAAGAGAAAATGCTTGAAAATACGCTGCCTATCCGAAAAGAAATACTGCGCATAGCAGAGGAATTGCAAGAATTGGCAGACGTCCGTGATTTTCCTTTAGATAATCAAGAGCAAGTAAAAACCATTTATGCAGATAGAAGTCAAATTGACCGGGAAATACATTCTCAACAAGCGACGTTAGATTCCTATATAACGAAGAAGCAGGAAATTGAAGCTGTTTCATTGGAAGATACAGCGCAAGAAGAATTACAGGGTCTGTTAAATCAAAAAGCGGAAATCACCCTGATGATGGAACGCCAGAAAACCCTGGAAGCAGACTATCATTATAAGGCACGCGAAATTTCGGAAATGATTCAGGAAAAGCAGATCGATATAACAACGGAAGAATTAGAAAAGCTGGAGTTGCCGTTTTATCTTGAAAAAGAATGGGCAGCAATACGGAAAGAGCAAGAGTATACCCAGGAAAATCTCACTGATAACAAACAGCAGCGAGAAAAGCTGATGCAAGAAAAATCACGCTTGGAAGAGGAAAAGAAAGAGGTAGAAAAACAACTGCTTGCTGATGTTCATGTAAAGGAATTAGAACAGCGGATAGCAGTTTACCAACAGAGAAATCCTCAGGATGATAGGCAGCAACAAGACATGCACCAGCTGCTTGAGCAAATGATGCAGGGGAAAAGAAAACATCAGAAAACCGGTACCGCAGTCGGAATCATCCTAGTTTTAACGGTTGCTCTGATTGGTTTTTCCGGAAACATGCCTTGGTTATATGTATTAAGTCTGGCAGGAGCAATAGGTGTGTATTATTTTCGGCATATGCAGGAGCAGAGTATAAGAACATTTAAACAGCAGCAAGAAGAATGGCAGCAAAATCATGCAGAACCAGAAATGGATGTGACCGCTGCAGAATATGCGGAAGCACAGGAAATTTTAGAAGAACAGCAATCATTGCAACATCACCTTTCCACTTTACAGGATGCTCTGCAACAAACGATTCGTAAACTGGAAATCAATGAAACCAAACAATCGGATTTGGAAAAACGGCAACAACGATTAGAAGAAAGAATAGTAAATCAGCAACAACCGTTTCCGTTTTTACAATCGATCGATATTTTTTATTGGCAGGATGTTTACCATTTACTGCAAAAACTGCTTCAGCTTACCAAGGAAAAACAGCGAATGAAAACAGAGTCAGATCGTACACAAGAGCAGCTGAACCAGTTTGCTTCCCAGGTTAAGAATTGGTTGGAACAGAACGGTTTTTCCAGTGAGACCGCCTTGGAAGAGATGTTGCGCATATTAGAGAATATACAGCAGCAGGAACAGCAGCGGCAGCATGAGATGCAGCAGCTGGATCAGTTGATCAAAGATGCAGAGAATAAACAATTAGCGCTGAACCAGAGAAGAAACTATTATATAGAAGAACAGGATAAGCTGTTAGAAGCTGCAGGGGCGGCGTCCGAAGAAGACTATTTTGAAAAGCAGGAGCGGAAAGAGCATTTCAATAAACTATTCAGCCGTCAAGAAGAATTAGAAGAAAGAATCCAGATGATGCTTCCGGAAAAATGGCAGCAGAAATGGATGGAGGAATCTGTGGAAACAGACCAGTCCTATAAAAATAAAAAAGAACTTGAATTAGCATTGGCGGAGGAAGAGGAAGCGTTAGAAGAAATAAAAAGTCAGCTGGCAGAGCAGAAATTACGTATTGAACAGCTGGAGTCAGCAGAAGACATCTCCTTGCATATGCATGAACTGGCGATGGAAAAAGAAGAATTGCAAGATATGGTTCAAGAATGGGCAGTGCAAAAAACGGCTTTACGCATGCTCCTAGCTGCCAAGAATCAATATAAGGATAAATATCTGACCCTTGTGATTGAAGCAGCACAAATCTATTTTAAAGAGATTACTGGAAATCAATATGATACAATATATGCAGCAACCGATGAAAAACCGTTTCAGGTGGAAAATAGTAAAAACAAACAGCGATTTCATGTCGGAGAACTTTCGAAAGGAACCAAAGATCAACTCTATATTTCTTTGCGATTTGCTATTAACGAGGTGATGGCAAAAGCATCCGGGCTGCCATTTCTGATGGACGATGCTTTGGTCCATTTTGACAAGAACCGCACAAAGCGAATGCAACAGGTTCTAAAACGTTTGTCTGAAAATCAACAGGTAATATTATTTACCTGTCACCAAGATTTTGCGGAAGCTGCTAATGGAGAAATCGTTCACCTCAGTTCATAATAAGCGCGATTTGGAAGGAGACATAAGATGAAAAAAGGAATTGCATATTTAACGGTCGGTGATAAATTTGAAGGATTTTTATTGATTAATCAATCTACAAAAGGAACAACGAGTAACGGGAAACCATTTTTAACGTTAATGCTTCGTGACGAGTCGGGTGAATTAGAAGCAAAATTATGGGATGCTACCAAAGAGGATGAAGAAAACCTTGTCGCTGAACAGATTATTCATGTGACAGGAGAAATTAATCAATTTCGCGGCAAGAATCAGTTGCGTATTCATTCCATCCGTTTGTCCCAATCTACAGATCAGGTTCAGGTAAGCGATTTTGTCGGCAAGGCGCCGATAGGCAAAGAGGAACTTGGATCAAAATTGACAGAAGCTATTTTTGAAATGACCAATCCCACTTTACAGCGGATTGTCAGAGGGTTTGTCAAAAAATATCAGCATGAATTACTTATTTATCCGGCTGCTGCAAAGAATCATCATGATGTCGCATCCGGACTGGCATATCATGTTGTCAGTATGCTGGGAATTGCCCGGAAACTGCACGAATTGTACCCGTCCATTGATAGAGACTTGCTCTATGCAGGGATTATTCTCCATGATATCGGAAAAATAAAAGAACTATCCGGCGTGGTATCCACCACATATACACTGGAAGGAAAGCTGCTCGGTCATATTACGATTATGACCGAAGAAATAGCCGAGATGGCAAAAGAGCTGCAAGTCGAAGAAAAAGAAGAGGTGCTTATTTTACAGCACTTGATTTTAAGTCACCATGGCAAAGCAGAATGGGGGAGTCCGAAACCTCCAATGGTGAAAGAGGCAGAACTGTTGCATCTCATTGATTTAATTGATGCCAAAATGAACATGCTGGATAATGCTTTAGATAAAATTCAGCCGGGAGAATTTACAGAACGTCTCTTTGCAATGGATAACCGCTCTTTTTACAAGCCTTCTTTTGAATAAATGGTATCAAAGTGAAGATAATGTCATTTTCTTTTAACTTGTTCATATATATTTAGTAAGGAGCGGACAAGGGGGACATAAGATGAGCTCGATTCCAATTTGGGTATTTGCAGTGATTCTGTTGATTTTGTTCAGTGGATATATGGCATTACGAGCATTTTTAGCTGAAAAAAAACTGGATAAACAGTTTATTGAAAGCGAAGGTAAAATATACATGGAACGAATCCAGGAAGAACGAATGAAAAGACGGGAAGAATGATGGAATAGGATGAATTAAAAACACCCTGTAATTTTTGTGCTTCGTATAAAAATTACAGGGTGTTTTTGATGTTAGGAAAGGACGGATAACATATAAAAAACAATCACCGCTCATTCATAAGCAGTGATTGTTTTTCTAATATAGTACGTTTATTTATTCTTGTGAAGAACCTTCAGGATCTTCTTGCGGTGCAGGCTGTCCCTGACCTTCTTCTCCGCCGCCTTCAAAGATATCCTCTAATCCTTCTTCTGAAATGTCCACGTTCGATTCTTCAATTAAACTTTGGACTTTTTCCTGGATTTCTTGCTGGTCAGCTTGCTGAAGGACTAATTCACTTCTTAATTCATCTTTCAATTCTTCAAAGTCGCCAATGGACTCTTCTTTTTCGCGCACATCATTTACTTTAATGATGTGATAACCGAATTGTGATTCTACAGGATCACTGACATCGCCGGGTTCCATATCGAATGCAACTTCTTCAAATTCCGGAACCATTTCACCGGCAGAGAAATATCCTAAGTTTCCGCCATCTTCAGCATTTTCATCCTCAGAGTATTCGGAAGCCAAATCTTCAAATTCTTCTCCGTCATCTAATTGTTCTTTAACTTCATTGGCTGTTTCTTCATCTTGTACAAGAATATGTTGGGCATCTACTTCGCTATTTTTCCTGTCATAGTACTCCTTCAGTTCTTCATCTGAAATATCCATGTCTTCGGAAATAGCAGCTTCTTGCAGCATTCCTACATAAACGAGGTCTCTAAGTTCTTCTTGACTGCCAAATTGTTGGGAGACCACTTGTTCAAACTGCTCTTCACCCAGTTCATTTTCCATGTTCTCAATTTCTTCGTCTACTTGGCTGTCTGTTACTTCGTAATTGTCTTCCAGAACCTTGATAGTAACCAGTTCTTCCAATACTGCTTCGCCATTACGTGTTTTTAATTCATCATAAAACTCTTCTTTTGTAACATCGCCTGCATCTGTAGACGCAACGACTTCATCGTCGGAAGAATTACACGCAGCTAGTGCTAGTACACTGGCTGATATGGTTGCTGCTAATGTCCATTTTTTCATGTCTGATATACACTCCTACTCTTTCCAAATGTTACTTTGTATTATTTACCATGATTAATATATCATACTTTCTTCGTTAAAATAATTATTTTCAAATTTTTACTTAAAAATCACATTAAACTGTCACATTTAAGACGCGGAGGTAAGAACAAACGAGCATGGCTACCAATATCATATTCGTAACCCGGTCCATTCTTTGAGATTTTTGCTTGGAAAGTTCCATTTTCGTGCTTAAAGAAGTAATCATGACATTGAAGATAAGTAATACAAAAAAGCCAAAAATAATATAAAAGATAGCCATGGTTTTATATACGCCCCTTTACAATAGTGGTACTTCTCTAACTTTATCAAAAACAAAACGTGTTGAACAGTGAAAAAGCCGAGAGAATCCGAAATAAAGAAAGCTTTTACCAGCTGTATACTGCCGGTAAAAGCTTTCTTTTATGGATTGGCATTGGTGTTTTTTAATTTTTCTTCTAATTCACGAATGCTGGATTCAATTTGTTCCAGTGACTGGTGAATATTTTCTTGCTGGGGTTCTACGGCGGTTTTCCAGTCTTCTACGGATTTCCGCATTTCTTCCGTCAGCTCTTTGACTAACACAGCACCTTCTTTGGAAGTTTGGAGCAACTGCTCTTTAATACGCATGCTGTCTTCTTTTAAGTTCATTAATAATTCTTTTAAATCGGAGGATTGTCTTACCACTCTTCCACGAACATCCTTGCCTGATTCAGGTGTACTTAATAGTGCAATACCGGCACTGACAGATGCTCCTACAATAAATCCCAGGGTTAATGATTTTTTCTTAGACATAGGAAACGCACTCCTTTCTTCTTTCACATATACCTTTTCCTTTTACCATATGTATTTAAACATGTCTTTTAAAACAAATGATACATACATATTATAGGGAATGGAATCATTTTCTGCTAGTATAAAGGTTTTTTACTATCTATAGTTTAACATAAAACGGACAAGATATGATAAATATACTTTTTAAAAAATAGAAAAAACATCCGCTCCATTTTAATTGGAACGGATGTTTTGGAAGACGAAGAAAAGAGGGAAAACGGGTTATTTACCTGCTTTTCTTCTTTAACTTATACCGCAGCTACTTTGCTTCGTTTCATAATGCCCTCGACAATCGGATACACAACAAGCATCATAATGGTATTCATGACTGCTGCTGGCAGTACGACAGCTGCAAATAGAGCTGGAAAACCGCCTTCCATAAATCCTATGAGGAACAAGGCAACAGATAAAAAGATACTGCCGCTGATCAATGTTCCTACAAAAGTTAATACAGATGCCGCTACTTTTGTATTCAGATGCTTTCCTACTAATAAAAATAGGAGAAAGAAAGCAACTGCCGTCAGTGGTTTATCTATCAGATTGGCGATTTGACCTCCCGGAGCCGCTGTGGTTAATGCGGAAATAGCTCCTGTTGCAAATGCAAGCAGAAGTACATAATTCCATTTCGGAAATAAAATAATTCCTAAAAACATCATCGCCAGCATCATATCAGGCTTTACTCCGAATAATAACGGGGGCATTACAAAATGCAGTACGGTACCGATGCTTACCAAAAGGGCGAGCATGGTTAAAATTTTTGTCTTCATCACTTAACTCTCCTCTGCTTTTCTAAACTCTGCTTTCCGGCTGTGCGCTTATTGCCAGCCGCGAAAGTTATAGTTAGTATATCAAATGCTGGTCAAAATAAAAAGTACTCCTTGCATTTACTGCTGAATTTGTTCGTGAATAATTTTGGCTACGTCTTGCAAATCATCGGACGTATAATCTTCTGTGTGCGTAATCCAGTTTGGCTTATAGCCATCCCCTTCGCCGTAACGGGGAATTAAATGAACGTGCAGGTGGAATACAGATTGCTCGGCTGCCGCTTCGTTGTTATTGAGTATATTCATACCTAACGGCTGATAAGCGTCACGAATAGCATTAGCAATAACAGGTATTCTGCTGAATAATTCTTTCGCTGTTTCTGGATCCGTTTCATAAATATTCTTCGTGTGTTCTTTTGGGATAACAAGCGTATGCCCTTTGGTTACTTGACTGATATCAAGGAAAGCATACACCTTATCATCCTCGTAAACTTTTGCTGATGGGATAACACCATCGACAATTTTGCAAAAAATACAATCTTCATGCTTCATCATTTGTTCCTCCTATCAATTAAAAATGGATGCTTGCATCTATTGTATAGAGTTATAACGGGTAAAGTAAAGGAATCTATATTATTCTGGTTAAGAGAAGTGTGAAAAAGAATGCTGCTGTCATTTTAAAGCGGGAAATGCTATACCTTATCAAATGTTCCCGTCATTTGCAGAACGGTTCATTTTGGAATCTTTCCCGAATGATGATAAAATCAGAGTAGCGAACAAAGGAGGTAAATAAGGTGAATCCTTTATTACATATTGAAAACTTATACGGGGGATATACCCACAAAAATGTATTGCATGATATCTCATTTGATTTAAATAAAGGAGAAATCGTCGGGCTGATTGGGTTAAACGGAGCCGGAAAAAGTACAACCATTAAGCATATCATTGGACTGATGCAGCCGAAAAAAGGCGTGGTGCAGGTACAGGGAAAAAGTTTTCAGGATGATCCGGAAGCCTATCGCAATCAGATGGCATATATTCCGGAGATGCCCATCCTGTATGATGAGCTGACACTGTATGAACATCTCCGTTTAACAGCGATGGCTTACGGCATTGAGGAGAAGGTGTTTGAACAAAGATTGCCGCAGCTTCTAAAAGAATTCCGGCTCGAGAAGAAATTGAAATGGTTCCCGGTGCATTTTTCTAAAGGAATGCGGCAGAAGGTCATGATTATGTGTGCATTTCTGATTGAACCGCCGCTTTATATCGTGGACGAGCCATTTGTCGGTCTGGATCCATTGGGTATTCAATCATACCTGCAGACGATGGATTCGATGAAAAAGCAGGGGGCAGGCGTCTTAATGTCCACACATATCCTCGCGACAGCAGAAAGGTACTGCGACCGTTTTCTTATTATGCATGACGGACAATTGCGTGCAGAAGGAACGTTGGAAGAACTGCGCGAAGATTTTCAAATGTCGGGCGCAACGTTAGATGATCTATATGTGCAGTTGACAAAGGAAGATAGCCATGTTTGATTCCCATGCACTCTATAAGAAACGCTTATCTTCGCATGTCACGAATTTAAGCAGGTATTTAAAATACATGTTTAACGGGCATATTGCCTTTGCTATGTTGTTTTTCGTAGCTGCGACAGCATATTATTATCAGCAGTGGCTGGAACAGCTGCCGGCGAACTTCCCGACCGGCATCATTATGGGAATCGTTTTAGGCTTGCTGATGAGTTATAATCCGATACGCACACTGCTGCAAGAACCGGATCTGGTATTTCTTATTGCTGCTGAGCAGCGGATGGGGGCCTATTTCCGAAATAGTATTATTTATAGCTTTATCATTCAGATGTACTTGCTTGTATTAGCAGCTGCGGCATTTGGCCCGTTATATTTTGCAAGCTTCAGCGGAAGGACAGGAAGTATTTATCTCGTTATGCTGCTTTTGTTTCTCATTTTAAAAGGGATGAACATGCTGGCCAACTGGAATATGTTAAAAGTCCGGGAGAAAAGTATACGGACCGTTGATTTAACCGCACGGACGCTGCTTAACATGGCGACTGCTTATTTTGTGATAGAAGGGCAGGCTGTATTTGCCATTATCAGTATTGTATTGTTGCTGCTCGTAATCGTGTATGATTTTACGGTAGCTGTCAAACAGCCGGGTATTTCTTGGGAATTATTAATAGAAAAGGATCAAATGCGTCTACAATCCTTTTACCGTATTGCCAACTTATTTGCCGATGTGCCGCATTTGAAAAATAAAGTCAAGAAAAGAGAGTGGCTGACCAAGCCCATTATCAGCAGGGTTCCATTTGCACAGTCATCTACTTATGATTACTTATACCAGCTTTCATTTCTGCGCAGCGGAGATTACTTAGGAATGTATGTCCGGCTGGTTGTCATAGGCGGTATTTTTATTTGGGTTATTCCAAATGTCTGGATAAAAATATTGTTTGCTATTCTGTTTATTTATTTAAGTGTGTTTCAAATGATGGCCCTTTACCATCATCACCGTACACAAATGTGGCTGGATCTTTATCCGGTGAAACCAGATTTAAAACGAACAGCAGTTATCACCATTATCCGGAGACTTGGTTATATACAAACCATTGTTTTCACGCTTCTATTGCTTATCCAGTTTGAATGGCTGGGCAGTATATTAATATTAGCTGGCGGTCTCGCTTTTGTCTGGGCATATATCACATTTTATGTTCATCCCAAATTGGGTAAAATATAAAACAAGCTGCCGGGAGGAATTTTTCCGTCCGGCAGCTTGTTTTTTAATTGTATTTTTCCTGATAAGATACATAAATATTGGCGAAAGCTTTTGCGGCCGTAAGCAGGGCCCTTTCATCAATATCAAATTTAGGATGATGGTGCGGGTAATCATTTCCTTCCAGATTCGCCCCCGTGAGAAAGAAAGCGCCTGGCTTTTCTAATAGGTAATAAGCAAAATCTTCGCCGACCATTAAAGGTTCTATGGTCGAAGCAACATCTACATCATCTATATCCTTACTAGTTTCCAGAACCAGGTCTGCCTGTTCTGGATGGTTGACAACGGGCGGATACCCTTTAATATAGTTAAATTCATAAGAAGCGCCAAATGAATCACAAATACCTTTTAGAATTTGTTCCATTTCTTGAATGATTTTTTCCTGAACAGCGATGTCAAAGTGCCGGACAGTTCCAATCAATTTCGACTGGTCTGCTATAATGTTAAAAGCATTGCCTGCTTCAAAGATTCCGATAGAGATAACCGCAGATACCAACGGGTTTAAACGTCTGCTTACAATCTGTTGAAACTGTGATACCACTTCCGCACCAATGACAATAGCGTCCTGTGTATCCTGTGGAATAGCACCATGTCCGCCTTTACCTTGAACTGTAATTTCAAAACGATCTGTACCAGCCATTAAAGCTTGGGGAGCAGAATAAATACTGCCAAGCGGTAACGGGGCCCATAAGTGGGTGCCAAATACGGCATCTACATCTTTTAAAGCACCTGCTTCAATAATAGGCTTCGCGCCTCCAGGGGCATATTCTTCTGCGTGCTGATGAATAAAAACAATCGTTCCTTCTAATTCATTTTGGAATTGCTGCATGACTTTAGCGAATGTAAGCAAGGTTGCTGTGTGTCCATCATGGCCGCAAGCGTGCATAACGCCGGGAACTTGCGATTTATAAGGAACATCTTTTTCATCTTGTATGGGGAGGGCATCAAAATCGGCACGGAAAGCAACCGTTTTACCGGGTTTTGCTCCTTTCAAAGTGGCTACAACCCCATTTCCGCCGACATTTTTTTCATAGGGAATACCTAAATCATCATAATAATTTGCAATGTATTTAGCTGTTTCTGTTTCCTGGAATGACAATTCCGGATGCTGATGTAAATATCGACGGATGTCAACCATCTCTTCGTATGTGTTATCAAGACGTGAATGAATAGCTGATAACATTGGATCACCTCTTAAATTTTGTTAATACATGAAGAATAATCTGGTCATTCATGTTATTCTACATGTATTCTATTATATCATTTATGAAAGAACCTGTAGAATGAAATATTTCATTTCTCGAAATAATGGAACCATGCGCTAGCAAAAAAATGGCTTTTCACAATAATTGGTTTCAAATCTGTTTAGTTTCAAAAAGATAGAGGAAAGGGAGATTGGATGAAAAATAAATCAGCAGCTATTTTATCCTGTGTATGGATGGTAGCTTTTCTGCTAAGTATTTTTTGGGTAATCCAAATAAAACGGGATATATTACCGTATTTAGACCAGTGGACAGGTGAAATTGTTCCGCTTGTCCATGGATCGGCAACTTATCAATTTTTTAGAGTAATAACTGAAATGGGATCGTCTCATGTATTGATTCCTATTGCGATAGCGGCAGCTGTTTTTTTCATCTTTCTATACAAGCATTGGTATCCGGCGCTATTGCTCTTAGCAGGGTCTTTATTTGCGCATTTTTTCAATGTGTTTATAAAACAGCTGGTAGCCAGGGAAAGGCCGAGTATTTCTGTTGCATTGAATGCAGAGGGATTTAGTTTTCCGTCCGGGCATAGTATGATTTCGATGGTTTGTTATGGACTGATGGCTTATTTCCTATGTAAAAAAATACGTTCGGGAAAATTAAAATGGATTGTGCAGTTATTGTTTGGAACACTCGTCTGTTTGATTGGAATCAGCCGTTTTTTTATCAATGTGCATTATATTACAGATGTTATCGCCGGATTTACGATTGGTTTTGCGATTCTTTACGCTTATATATACTTGGATCAACGAATGCCGGATTTGAAGCAAAGAACAGATTCCTGAAAATTCACGTAAAGCCTTTTCTGCCTTGCTTGGGAAATGGTTATTTTATTTGAAAGCATAAAAAGGCTGTCCGCAAGGGGACAACCTTTTGCATGAACGACATATTATTCTTCTTTTTCGTGCATATGACCTGTAATAACAAACGGCCGTTCCATAAAATAGCTCGGCTGTTTTGCCTTTTGGGACTCATGTGCTTTTTTAAATTGATCGGAATTTTTCCAGTTCTCAAAGTCGGAAAATGATCTCCATTGTGTCAAAACGACATATTTGCTTGTTTTTTCCTGGCGAAGAAAACGCCATGCCTGAAAACCTTCCATTTCTTCAATACCGCTGTCGTTGTGTTTCATACGATATTCAAAAGCGGAACTGCTGTCCTCAGATACCGGGAGATGATTCATAACTACATACCCCTGTTTGGATAATTCGCCAACCGATTTTAATACCTCAAACGATTGTCCGGCTGAAAATATATTTTTAGAACTGTTTTCATAATAGGCAATGCCGCCATCATCACTGGCAATAAAGTAAAAATCGATATCAGTATGTTTTTGCTCCAATTTTTCCAAAAAATTGATTGTTCCTCTTGACATAAATGCCTTCATCAAAATCCTCCTTCATTTATCAACCACTCATGAACATTATCTTCTATAATTAGATTGTACATAAATACAAATAATATTGAAAACAATTTACATCTGTCGGATATTGACGTAATTTAGGTGTGTCCATTCTTTATCAATAGAAAAGAATAACGTATAATAAAAGGGTATATGCTACTTGAGGTGAGCTTATGAGTACAGAAAAAAGAACGGAACAAAGAAACGAAAGAAGAAACGAAAGAAGAAAAAATCAAAAGAATTTGTTCCGGCAAAGAATAAAATGGCTGGGAATTGCCATTGCTGCAGTTTTTCTTTTGTTGTTAAGCGGTTATGGACTGCTTATTTTAGGCGGAAAAATGATAGCTGATGAAGAGGATTTACAGCTGGATTTGACAACAACGATCCGTACGGAAGACGGGGAAGTAATCCGATCATTATATAATGAAAACAGAGAATATGTTTCGTCAGAGCATATCCCCGACCATGTCTTGCAGGCATTTGTTGCCGTGGAGGATCGCCGTTTTTATGAGCACCAGGGTGTTGACCTGCAATCTATCGGCAGAGCTGTTTACCGTGATATTATAACTAGAAGTAAAGCAGAAGGCGGCAGTACAATTACACAGCAATTGTCGAAAAACCTGTTTCTATCCAATGATAAAGCGTGGTCTAGAAAAATAAAAGAAATGATGGCTTCCCTTTATTTGGAGCGGCGTTTAAGTAAAGATGACATATTGGAACTATACGTCAATCAGGCTTATTTCGGCGAGGGAATGTACGGGCTTCAAAAAGCTTCTGAACATTTCTTTTCCAAAGACGTAGGTGATTTAAGTGTGTCGGAAGGGGCGCTGCTCGCAGGAATGATGAAGGCGCCTAATGGGTATTCCCCGATCAATCATCCGGAAAAAGCAGCTGAAAGGCGAAATATCGTCCTGAATACAATGGAATCAGCTGGATTCATAGATGAAGAAACGCTTCAGCAAGAGCAGGATAAAGGGTTGGGAATCAATCAGACAGAGGAAGAAAGAGAAGACAATCCGTGGGTTGACAGTTATGTGGATATTGCTATTAAAGAAGCGGCAGAAGAACATGATTTAACATTTAATGAACTGCAAAGCGGAGGCTACGATATAACCGTTTATATGGATGATGATTATCAGCAGATTGCCTATCAGAACTTCCAGGAAGATGCGTTTTTCCCAGGTAATACAGAAGGAACGGAAGGAGCTTTTGTGATGCTGGACAAGGATAACGGCCACATTGTCACAGCTATCGGCGGGCGCGAATATCATTTTGGTGATTTAAACCGGGCGAATGTCGAGCGGCAGCCGGGGTCAACCTTTAAACCGGTATCCGTATATGGACCCGCATTGATGCAGGAAGATACGTATAATCCGTATACCGTTATTCCTGATCAATATATGGAAGAATATGAAGTAACCAATGCCAATGGAGAGTATAAAAATAACATTACCATTTACCAGGCCATTGTGGAATCGACAAATACATCTGCAGTTTGGCTGCTTGATGAGATCGGTGTAGATAATTCAAAATCCTATCTCGAAAAAATGGGCATGCCAATTGATGATAAAGGATTGTCTATAGCATTAGGCGGATTAGAGAAAGGTGTTACACCGCTGCAAATGGCGCAAAGTTATCAGTCCTTTGCTGACAATGGCGAGATGTCCAAAGCAACAGCGATTGCCGAAATACAAGATCGTAACGACGAAGTGATTTACGAGTCTGAAACAAATAAGGAAGAAGTCTTTACGCCGCAGGTTGCCTGGGATATAACAGAAATGCTGAAAGAGACTGTCCGGACAGGAACTGCGACTGCAGGATCCTACGGTAAAGAACTTGCAGGGAAAACAGGAACAACGCAGCATCCTTTAGTGGATGGAGCGTCAAAAGATGCCTGGTTTGTAGGATATTCGCCAGATTATGTAACGGCAATGTGGATGGGATATGACCAATCAGATGAAGAACATTATCTTACAGGCGGAAGCTCTTATCCGACATCCTTAACGAAAAAAATCTTGACAGATATAGACAATCAGACCGGTTCCGGACTTACGGCTTCCTTTGAAATGCCAGAGGGAGTAGAAGCTTTACCAGAACCAATTGATTTACCGGATATTGAAAATGTGGATGCAAGCTATACTTTCGGCGGATTTGCCATGGTGAAAGGAAAGTTGACTTGGGAAGGTTCGACAGATGATCGCGTTATCTACCGTGTATATAAAGAAGAAGAGGGCAATGATGAATTAGTAGGAGAAGTAGAAGGAGAGAACGAATTTATTGTAGATGACGTCTGGTTCCGCAATGAAACATACTATGTAGTCCCAGTCGATCCGATTACAGATATGGAAGGTTCTCATTCTGCCTCTGTATCCTTTTTCTGATATAGCGCAAATACACTTGCACTAGTACGAAGAAGTGCCTGTAGAACTCCCATTAAATGAAGACTTGTTTTATAAGAAGTATTTTCTTAGAAAGATAAGAAAGTATATAAATTTAAATCTACCACAGTGTGAAACACTGTGGTAGATTTAATGTATGGAGACGAACATTCTAAAACGCATCTTATTTGATGAACAGGGACATTGGGAGAGCTTTAAA